>NZ_JBKSWG010000001.1:0-164523 GCF_047234585.1 Sellimonas sp.
AAGAAGGATGAAGAGAGATCTGTAGCTTATATGTGGTTTTGAAGGTATATTGAAAATATTTTATATTTAGAGGACAGAAGAAATTCTGTTCTTTTTTTGTATAGGTATAAAAGGGAAAACATCTTTTCCTGTTTTTTGTATGGTCGCTAAAATTGTAACACATGTATTGTAATCCAGCACAGTAGGGGATGGCAGAGAAAACAATTGCTGCTTGACAGTGAGAATAAGGGTATGATATACTTTAAAAGCAGTCAATTTGCAGACAAAGGGGATTGGTCAAATGGTATGACAGGAGTCTCCAAAACTCTTAGCGGGAGTTCGATTCTCTCATCCCCTGTTAAAAAAGCTCAGTTTTACTGAGCTTTTTTATTTTGAGTTCAAATGAATGTTTCGTGATATTTGATCAATCTCTGGAAGAGTGTGAAAAGTTATGTTATAATCGTTTCTGCTGAGTGCAAATTTTTATATTGACGAAAAGAACGAATAAGGGGTAGCTATGGAATTCAGAGATTTAAACAAAGATATGATCGTTTTTTCGTACAGGATCAGTCCTGATTTTGGGAAAGAAGGGGATAACGGAGGATTTTTGCTGGAGCTGAGAGGGAATGGAAATCTGAGATTTGCCAGATACAAATTGTTTGATGAAATCAGCTTGTTAAAGATTTTTAAGCTGAACAGGGAAGAGACGAAGGAGATATTTGACCTTTTGGATCGCACAGAGAAAGTATGGAGTGATATTCCTGAAGAGCTCGACAATCATCTGGAGTGTATTCCCGGGTATAGTAATGAATTCGTTTTCCTGAACTGGAAGAGAATTGAGGCACACAATATAAAGAAAACGTGGATGCCTGGAATGATCATCAAAGAGAGAAAATACTATAAAGAAAATAAAGAGAATATGCGTTACGAAAATCAGGTTATTGAGATTTTTGAAGAAATAAGCAGGATACTGAAGAAAAAGCATATAGACCTGGGACTTCGGCAATGTGTGATTGACGATACATGCAGAGTGAAGGTTAGATGGATTGATAAGACAAAGAGATAGAAAGCAAAGCAGCGGACAGAGGTCAAAGAGAAAGAGCTCTGTCCGCATTTTATTTTGAAGACGCCATTGGAATGAAGAGAAATTAGTTAGTTGAATAATTAAAAATTTGTAAAATATGTGAGAAAAATGTGAAATAAAGAAATATGTATTGACATTCTTTGTGCATAATAATAGACTATTGATTAGTTAACTAACTAATGAAAGGAGATGCGAAATGGATTGCAATACAAAGGATGTTCCGATACAGTTTTTGCTTTGGCAAATTTTGAACGCACAAAGGCAAAAGGCGATACAGTGGCTGGAAAATGTAGATATGAAGCCAGGGCAGGCAGGATGTCTGTTCATTTTGTCAAAATACGGCACGCTGTCTCAGAAGGAGATTGCAGAAAAACTTGGCGTCAAGCCCCCTTCCATGACAGTGCTTCTTAGAAAGTTGGAGAAGAAAAATTTTGTCATACGAATGCAGGACGAAAATGATCAGAGAATATCCAGGATCTATCTCACAGAAGAAGGAAAAGCATACATCGACCAGATAAAAGAGATGATGAGGGAGATGGATCGAGAGATGTTCGAGGGGATTCTTCCGGAGGAGAAGATGCTGTTTCGCAGACTATTGATGCAGATTCGCGAAAATTTGATATCAAAGGAAGGGCTGCAGGACTACGAAGCCCAAATGAAGAAGGAATGTATTTCAGATTGGAGCAGATAGTAGAAAAGACAGGAAGAAAGGAGACATTATGGGAAAACTATTCAAATATCTGAAAAAGCATGCCGGGATAGCTCTGGTCATTGTGTGTGTATTGTTTATACAGGCATTTTGTGATTTATCGCTCCCGTCATATACATCTGACATTGTAAATATCGGTATTCAGCAAAACGGGATTGACACATCTGTCCCTGAGCAGATTGCAAAAGAAGACCTGGAGAAACTGCTGCTGTTGATTCCTCAGGAAGATACAGAGAAGGTAACAGACGCATACCGAGAAGGGACGGAATCGGATTTAAAGACGGAAAAAGACTTCTTTGTGTTAAAAGATTCCGTAAAGAATTCGGAGGAGAAAATCGAAAATCTGACTGATATCATGGGAAGACCGATGCTTCTGGCGGAAGGGTTCGACCAGGACAGCAAAGAGATAGAGGTTATGAAAGAGCAGATCACAGCGCAGCTTCCGCAGGGAATGCTTCCGGAAGATGCAGATATGTTCGACATTCTGGCGGTTATGCCGCAGGAGCAAAGAGAAGCCATGGTTTCCGAAATGGAGAAACAGATGGATAATGTTCCGGATACAATGCTTGACCAGGCAGCTGTATTATATGTGAAGAGCGCTTATCAGAATTTGGGAATGGATATGAACCGGATTCAGACAAACTATATCCTTGTAACAGGGGGGAAGATGCTGGCGCTTGCTTTTCTTGGACTGCTTGCCAGCGTGACAGTGGGACTTCTGGCCTCCAGGACCGCAGCGGCTGTCGGACGGGATCTGAGACGTGATGTCTTTACAAAAGTAGTTGGATTTTCAAGTGGGGAGTTTGACAAATTTTCGACGGCATCACTGATTACAAGAAGTACGAATGATATCCAGCAGATCCAGATGGTTATGGTCATGATGCTTAGGATGGTATTATATGCACCGATTATAGCAATCGGAGGTATCTATAAAGTCGTTCATACAAATGTTTCCATGACATGGATTATCGGGCTGGCAGTTGTGCTTATTTTTGTCATTGTCATGATTCTGTTCGCATGCGCGATGCCGAAATTCAGGATACTGCAAAAGTTGGTGGACCGCCTGAACCTTGTTACGAGAGAAATTCTTACAGGACTTTCTGTTATCCGGGCTTTCAGTACGGAGCAATATGAGGAAAAGCGGTTTGATGTGGCAAATAGAGATCTTACGAAAACAAATCTTTTTGTAAACAGAGCGATGACGTTTATGATGCCTGCCATGATGCTTGTCATGAATGGTGTGAGTGTCTTGATCGTGTGGACTGGAGCCCATGGTATTGATACAGGGGAAATGCAGGTAGGGGATATGATGGCTTTTATCCAGTATACAATACAGATTATCATGGCATTTCTTATGATCTGTATGATTTCTATCATGCTGCCAAGGGCAGCGGTTGCAGCAGACCGTGTGGATGAAGTTATCACGAGTGATACTGCAATTCATGATCCGAAAAAACCGGAGCACTTTGACAGGACAGGAAAAGGGGTTGTCGAATTTGACCATGTCAGTTTCCGTTATCCGGGAGCCGGAAAGGATGTGCTGCACGATATCCATTTTACGGCCGAACCGGGAAAAACTACTGCTATCATTGGAAGTACAGGAAGCGGTAAGTCGACACTTGTCAATCTGATACCAAGATTTTACGATGTGACGGAAGGACAGATCAGGATTGACGGAATGGATATCAGACAGGTATCGCAGCATGAATTGAGAGATAAGCTTGGCTTTGTACCGCAAAAGGGCGTTCTCTTTTCTGGTACCATCGCATCGAATATCGGTTACAGCAATCCGGATATGTCAAAGGAGAGAATCCAGGAGGCAGCGCAGATTGCTCAGGCGGAAGCGTTTATTGAAGAAAAACCAAAACAGTATGACAGTCCGATTTCACAGGGTGGAGGAAATGTCTCCGGAGGACAGAAGCAGAGACTTTCTATCGCAAGGGCAATTGCAAAACATCCGGATATTTTCATTTTTGACGATAGCTTTTCTGCCCTTGACTATAAAACGGATACCGTCCTTCGAAAGGCATTAAAAGAAAAGACAAAGGACAGTACAGTCATCATTGTAGCTCAGCGTATCAGCACGATCCTACACGCAGAACAGATCATTGTTCTGGATGAAGGGGAGATAGCAGGAATTGGCACACATGAAGAATTGCTTCGGACATGTGACGCATATTATCAGATTGCATCTTCACAGCTTTCACAGGCAGAACTGGAAAAGGCGATGAAGACAGGCGGAAAGGAGGAAGATGCACATGAGTAGACACGGAAGACCTATGGGGGCTGGAGAAAAGGCCAAAGACTTTAAAGGGACAATGAAAAAACTCTTGAAGTATATCGGAAGGTACAAGATTGCTGTAGTATTTGTCATGATTTTTGCTGTCGGCAGTACAGTATTTAATATCGTAGGGCCGAAGATCCTTGGAAAAGCGACAACGGAAATCTTTACCGGACTTGTAGGAAAGGTATCTGGAGGAGAGGGAATTGATTTCGGTAAGATTGGGGTGATTCTTCTTACTTTAATGGGACTTTATGTAATCAGCGCCCTGTTCTCCCTTGTACAGGGATTTATTATGACAGGAGTCACGCAGAAACTGACTTACCGTATGCGCAAAGAAATCTCAGAAAAGATCAACCGTATGCCGATGAATTATTTTGACACGAGGACACATGGGGAAGTGCTTTCCAGGATAACGAACGATGTGGATACGCTAAGTCAGAGTCTGAATCAAAGTGTGACCCAGATGATTACCTCTGTCACGATGCTTATCGGAGTGCTCATCATGATGCTGAGTATCAGTCCTCTCATGACGCTTGTGGCGCTTTTGATTCTGCCGTTGTCGGTATTCCTGATTTCTATTATAGTAAAGCACTCTCAGAGGTATTTCCGCAATCAGCAGGAATATCTGGGACATGTAAACGGCCAGGTAGAAGAAGTGTACAGCGGACATAATATTGTAAAAGTATTCAATAAAGAAGAAGATGTTCTGAAAGAATTCAATAAGATGAACGATACATTGTATCAGTCTGCATGGAAATCTCAGTTTTTTTCAGGGATGATGATGCCGATCATGCAGTTTGTCGGTAATCTTGGATATGTGGGAGTGACGATACTTGGCGGCTATCTTGCCATCAAGCAGACCATCGAAGTGGGGGATATCCAGTCGTTTATTCAGTATGTCCGCAGCTTTACCCAGCCAATCCAGCAGGTGGCTCAGGTGGCAAATATGCTGCAGGCCACGGCGGCAGCTTCCGAACGTGTCTTTGAATTCCTGGAAGAAGAGGAAGAAGAGCAGTTTGCAGAACATCCGGTATCCGTGGAAGGATTGAAAGGGAATGTAGAATTCCGCCATGTAAAATTTGGCTATCATCCGGACAATATCATTATTAAAGACTTCTCCACAAATGTGACAGAAGGGCAGAAGATAGCGATTGTCGGCCCAACAGGGGCAGGAAAGACGACATTGATCAAGCTTTTAATGCGGTTTTATGATGTGAATGAAGGAGAGATCCTTGTGGATGGCCACAATGTAAAAGATTTTAATCGGAGTGAACTAAGACATATGTTCGGCATGGTTCTCCAGGATACATGGCTATTTAACGGATCGATCCGAGATAATATCCGCTACGGAAAGCTGGATGCTACAGATGAGGAGATCATAGAGGCCGCAAAAGCAGCTCATGCCCATCATTTTATCCAGACGCTCCCGAGTGGCTATGATATGGAGCTGAATGAAGAAGCAAGCAACGTATCTCAGGGACAAAAACAGCTTCTTACGATTGCCAGAGCCATTCTTGCGGATCCGAAGATTCTGATCCTGGATGAAGCAACAAGTTCTGTTGATACAAGGACGGAAGTGTTGATCCAGAAAGCCATGGATAACCTGATGAAGGGAAGAACAAGTTTTATAATTGCACACAGGCTTTCCACGATACGGGATGCGGACCAGATTCTTGTCCTCAAAGACGGAGATATCGTAGAACAGGGAAAACATGAAGAACTGTTGGAAAAGGGCGGATTTTATGCAGATTTGTACAATTCGCAGTTTGATGACGGAAGTGGGGAAATGGCTTCCTGAAAAAAGAGTTTTTCTTGACAGAAAACTGCCACGTCTAAGATCTTGAGATCTCGGATGTGGCAGTTCTTTTTTACCAGTTAAAATTAATAGTAAAGAGGTTTGTTTTCATATTTTGCTTCGCTTGTAAGCTGGATTCCAAGTTTCTTGAACAGTTTGATGTCCACGGATGAAAGCATGACGGACGTGTGAGCCTGGCACCCTTTCAGCTTCGGGATCTGCTCCATGGCAATCTGTGCGACCTGATTTGTCGCAGTGGACATGGAGAGAGCGATCAGTACTTCATCGATGTGAAGGCGCGGATTTTTCCCACCCAGATATCTGGTTTTGACTGTCTGGATCGGCTCGATGGCCGCAGGGGAAATCACATGCAGCTCGTGATCAATTCCAGCCAGCTCTTTCAGAGCGTTTAAGATCAGTGCTGCGGACGGCCCTAAGAGATTGGATGTCTTTCCGGTTACAATCCTTCCATCCGGAAGTTCCAGCGCGGCAGCAGGTCCTTCTGTCTCTTCTGCGCGTGCAAGAGCTACATCGACTACTGCACGGTCATGGGTTGTCACTTTTGCCTGTTTCATGAGAAGTTCAAGTTTAAAGACTTCAGTATCCGGGATGTTTCCCCTTAAGAAGTCACATTTTGCCTGGTAATAGCGCCGGATGATTTCCTGGCGGGATGCTTCCTGACAGACTTCGTCGTCACAGATACAGTTTCCAGCCATATTGACTCCCATATCTGTTGGAGATTTATATGGGCTGCTTCCGAAGATCTGTTCAAACATGGCATTCAACACAGGGAAGATCTCCACATCGCGGTTGTAGTTGACGGTTGTCTTACCATACGCTTCCAGGTGGAACGGGTCGATCATATTGACATCGTTCAGATCAGCAGTCGCTGCTTCGTATGCCAGATTGACCGGGTGCTTTAACGGAATATTCCAGATCGGGAATGTTTCAAATTTGGCATATCCGGCGCGGATTCCACGCTTGTTTTCATGATAAAGCTGGGAAAGGCATGTGGCCATCTTTCCGCTTCCAGGTCCAGGGGCAGTGATTACTACAAGAGGCTTTGTCGTCTCGATGTAATCATTCTTTCCATATCCTTCATCGCTCACGATATGTGGGATATTGGAAGGATAGCCCTCTATGACGTAGTGTGTGTAGACACGGATCCCCATATTTTCAAGACGGTTTTTAAAAAGATCAGCGCTGTTTTGGCCGCTGTATTGTGTGATGACAACACTTCCCACATACAGGCCGTTCTCTTCAAAAGCGGATTTCAGGCGGAGTACATCCACATCGTATGTGATGCCGAGATCTCCTCTGATTTTGTTTTTCTCAATATCCGCAGCGCTGATGACGATGACGATTTCAGCTGTGTCAGAGAGCTGCTTTAAGAGACGGAGTTTACTGTCCGGCTGAAATCCAGGCAGTACACGGGCTGCATGGTAGTCGTCAAAAAGCTTTCCGCCAAATTCAAGGTACAGTTTGTTGTCGAAATGACCAATTCGCTCACGGATATGCTCGGACTGCATGTGAAGGTATTTGTCATTATCAAATCCTATTTTCATAAATCAACCAATCCTTTGTATAAATTTTGAATGTTTTAGTAAAAGTGTGCAGGAAAAAGTACATACACACCCTAAACAGAGAATCGGGCAGAAAATCTGCCCGGTTGTCGATTTTAGGCTACTCGTTTAGTATACTACAAATACCGTGTTTTTTACAATATTTTCATAATCTTTTTATTGATTTGTATGGTAATGCTCCTTATAATAAAGAAGATAGTATGTAGGAGGATAAGAATGGATAACCAGAACAATAATAAAAACGATAAAAACAACAGGCAGAATTATGGAATTATCATTATAACGACGATCGTTGCCGCTGTTTTCGTTATGATTTTATATCAGTTCATGCAGGACACCCCTTCTCAGGAGATTTCATATACAAAATTTATGGAAATGGTCAAGGCGGGAGAGGTAAAGGAAGTAACATTTGAGTCTGATAAAATTCGTATCACACCGAAGACAGAGGCAGAGAAGCAAAAAGAAGATAGCGGAGAAGAAGGCAGCCAGAGTCAGGATGAATGGGGATGGCTTCCGCAGCTCAGCTCTTCTGCACAGGTGGAATACTACACCGGTATCGTAGATGATCCGGATATGTATAAGAAATTGGAGGATGCAGGAGTCATCGTAAAGACGGAGATACCGGATTCCAGATCGATGATGCTTTTGAATCTTCTGTTTAGTTTTGTTCTTCCGTTTGTGCTTATTTTTGCAGGACTTAGTTTCTTTATGAGGCGGATTTCCAAAAGCAGCGGCGGAATGATGGGGATTGGAAAAAGCAATGCAAAGATGTATGTGGAAAAGACGACCGGAGTGTCATTTAGGGATGTGGCAGGTCAGGATGAAGCCAAAGAGTCTCTCCAGGAAGTTGTGGATTTTCTTCACAATCCGGGAAAATATACAGGTGTCGGGGCCAAGCTCCCAAAAGGGGCGCTTCTTGTAGGGCCTCCGGGAACAGGAAAAACACTTCTCGCGAAAGCTGTAGCTGGAGAAGCCAATGTCCCTTTCTTTTCTCTGTCCGGATCCGCTTTTGTGGAAATGTATGTAGGTGTCGGTGCATCACGTGTGCGTGATCTGTTTAAGCAGGCGCAGCAAATGGCGCCGTGCATTATCTTCATTGATGAGATTGACGCTATCGGTAAGAGTCGTGATTCGCAGCTTGGAGGAAACGATGAACGGGAACAGACACTGAATCAGCTTCTGGCAGAGATGGATGGATTTGATACAAATAAAGGACTGCTTCTTTTGGCGGCAACCAACCGTCCTGAGATCCTGGATCCAGCGTTGCTCAGACCAGGGCGTTTTGACCGGAGGATCATTGTAGAGCGTCCGGATTTAAAAGGACGGGTAGATATCTTAAAAGTACATGCAAAAGACGTTCGGATGGACGAGACAGTCAATCTTGATGAAATTGCTCTGGCAACAAGCGGTGCTGTCGGATCCGATCTGGCCAATATGATCAATGAGGCGGCCATCAATGCCGTAAAACATGGAAGGATGGCTGTATCTCAGTCAGACTTGTTTGAAGCGGTGGAAGTGGTGCTTGTTGGAAAAGAGAAGAAAGACCGGATCATGAGTCAGGAAGAAAGAAGGATTGTCTCATACCATGAGGTAGGGCATGCTCTTGTGAGCGCGCTGCAGAAAGATTCTGAACCGGTACAGAAGATCACGATTGTGCCGCGTACGATGGGAGCTCTCGGATATGTCATGCAGACACCGGAAGAGGAAAAATTCCTGAATACAAAGAAAGAGCTGGAAGCTATGCTGGTAGGTCTTCTGGCAGGGCGTGCCGCTGAAGAGATCGTGTTCGATACGATCACAACAGGGGCATCAAACGATATTGAGAAAGCAACAAAAATTGCAAGATCAATGATCACACAGTACGGTATGTCGGAAAAATTCGGTCTGATCGGACTGGAATCTATCCAGAACCGTTATCTGGATGGCAGGGCTGTCATGAACTGTGGAGAAGGGACAGCAGCGGAAATCGATGCGGAAGTAATGCAGATGCTGAAAGCTGCATATGAAGAAGCAAAGCGTATTCTGAAGGAAAACAGGGAAGCGCTTGATAAGATCGCTGCATTTCTGATTGAGAAAGAGACCATCACAGGAAAAGAATTCATGCAGATTCTGCACGAAGTGAAAGGTATTACGGAGGATGCTGAGCCATCGCGAAAGGAAGAGCGCATCGCCATGAAACCGACAGAAGAATATGCAATCGAAGAAAAGGCGGAAGACTTGGATTTATCTGAAGAGAAGCCTTTGGAACAATAGACGATACAGCACAGCGTATGGGAAAACCGTACGCTGTGCTTCTTTTCCATTCCCGATACAAGGAGGCAAGAAATGTTTGTAATTGAAGAAGAATTAAAAAAGCTTCCGGCCAGGCCGGGAGTTTATCTGATGCATGATGAAAAGGATGAGATCATCTACGTGGGAAAGGCCGTCAGTTTGAAGAACAGAGTACGACAGTATTTTCAGACAAGCAGGAACAAAGGAATCAAGATCGAGCAGATGGTCACGCATATCCGCAGATTTGAATATATTGTCACGGATTCAGAGCTGGAAGCGCTTGTACTGGAGTGTAATCTGATCAAAGAACACCGTCCTAAATACAATACGATGCTCATGGACGACAAGACATATCCCTTTATCAAAGTGACAGTTCAGGAACCTTTTCCAAGGATCATGATGGTAAGAAAACAGGCGAAGGACAAGGCAAGGTATTTCGGGCCTTTCACGAGTTCCCAGGCGGTAAAGGACATTATTGAGCTGGTAAGAAAACTGTACTTTCTTCGTACCTGCAACAGGAATCTGCCCCGGGATATCGGAAAGGAGCGGCCATGTCTGAATTATCACATCAAACAGTGTAAAGCACCGTGCCAGGGCTATGTATCTCAGGAAGAATACCGAAGATCTATCGACGAGGTTGTAAAGTTTCTTTCCGGACACTACGACGGGATTCTGAAAGAACTGGAGGAGAAGATGATGGAGGCATCGGAAAAGATGGAGTTCGAAAAGGCCATCGAATACCGTGAGCTGATCGCGAGTGTCCATAAGATTTCAGAAAAACAGAAGATCACAGATGCCGGAAAAATCGGAGAAGACAGAGATGTGCTTGCTGTGGCGCGGGAAGGAGAGGACGCGATCGTCCAGGTATTCTTTATCCGTGGAGGAAGGCTGATCGGAAGAGACCACTTTTATCTCCGGGTGGATCCGGATGAGTCGAAAGCTTCTATCATGGGAAGTTTTATCAAACAGTTTTATGCTGGTACACCGTATATTCCAAGGGAGCTGATGATTCAGTATGAACTGGAAGAACAGTCTCTTCTGGAAGAATGGCTGACCGGACGAAGGGGGCATAAAGTGACGTTTACTGTTCCGAAAAAAGGGGATAAGGAAAAACTCGTGGAGCTGGCCGAAAGAAATGCCGGGATGGTTCTGGCAAAGGACAAGGAACGATTGATACGTGAAGCGGCAAGAACAACCGGAGCTGTGCGAGAACTGGAAAAGATCATCGGTATCAGCGGTGTGCGCAGGATGGAAGCATTTGACATTTCAAACACAAATGGATTCAACTCTGTGGGATCTATGGTCGTCTACGAAGACGGAAAGCCAAAAAGAAGCGATTACCGAAAATTTAAGATCAAAGGCGTGCAGGGAGCGGACGATTACGCCAGCATGCGGGAAGTGCTGACGAGAAGATTCAGCCATGGGCTGAAAGAGAAAGAGCAGGGCAAAGACTTTGACAGTTTTACACTTTTTCCGGACCTGATCCTCATGGATGGAGGAAAAGGACAAGTTCACATTGCGGAGGAAGTGTTAAACGAACTTCGGATCAATATCCCGGTCTGTGGGATGGTAAAGGATGACAGACACAGGACGAGAGGGCTTTTTTATCATGACCAGGAACTCCCTATCGATACAGCATCCGAGGCATTTAAGCTGATCACAAGGGTCCAGGATGAAGCGCACCGATTTGCTATCGAATTTCACAGAAAGCTTAGGACGCAGGGACAGGTACATTCTATTTTGGATGACATTCCGGGTGTGGGGCCAAAACGAAGAAAAGATCTTATGAAACATTTTCAGAATCTGGAGGCAATCAAAAATGCAGATTTGGAAGAGCTGAAGAAACTTCCATCGATGAATGAAAAATCTGCCAGAGACGTGTACAATTTTTTTCACTGATATGGTATACTGTTTTTATGATTGTTGGATCAGCAGTAAACTTTGAAAAGGAGAAACAAATATGGGGGTAAAACTGGAAAAAGTAATCGAGAAAATGGAGTTAAAGAATCTGACACCGGAGCTGGATCTGGCATCAGCGGAAATTCAGGTGCCGGATATCAACAGGCCGGCTTTGCAGCTTGCAGGGTTCTTCGACCATTTTGATTCGGAGCGTGTTCAGATTGTCGGATACGTAGAGTACACATATTTGGAGACTCTTTCGGAAGAAAGAAAAGAGGAAGTGTATGCACAGCTTCTCTCTTATGGAATACCTTGCATTATTTTCTGCAGGAATCTGGAACCGGATGAAATATTCTTGAAGAAGGCGAATGAGCTGAATGTTCCGATCTTTCAGACAGAGAAAGAAACATCGGACTTTTCCGCAGAGATCATCCGCTGGCTCAATGTGCAGCTTGCGCCATGCATTTCCATCCACGGGGTGCTCGTGGACGTATACGGTGTTGGAGTGTTGATCATGGGAGAAAGCGGTATAGGGAAAAGTGAAGCCGCACTGGAGCTGATCAAAAGAGGACACCGTCTTGTAACGGACGATGTGGTTGAGATCCGGAAAGTAAGCGATGACACTCTTGTGGGGACAGCTCCGGATATCACAAGACACTTTATTGAGCTGAGAGGCATCGGTATTGTGGATGTGAAGACACTGTTTGGTGTGCAGAGCGTCAAAGAAACACAGTCTATTGACCTTGTGATCAATATGGAAGAATGGGACAAGAATAAAGAATATGACCGCCTTGGACTGAAAGAAGAGTATACGGAGTTCCTTGGAAATAAAGTTGTTTGTCATTCCATACCGATCCGGCCGGGAAGAAATCTGGCCATTATCGTGGAATCTGCTTCCGTAAACCACAGACAGAAACAGATGGGTTACAATGCAGCAGAAGAATTATACAGAAGAGTACAGGAAAGCCTGTCAAAATAAAAGGAAGGAAGAAGAAAAATGAAATATTGTTTTGGTGTAGATATTGGAGGAACAAGTGTAAAGATCGGTCTGTTCTGTGAGGATGGAAGAGTCATAGATAAATGGGAGATCAAGACGAGAACCGAAAAAGAAGGCGTGAATATTCTTCCAGACATTGCAGCTTCACTCAAGAAAAAAATGGAAGAGAAGAAGATGCAAAAGGAAGAAATCGTAGGTATCGGGATGGGAGTTCCGGCTCCGATCACGGAAGAAGGCATCGTAAATGGAACAGCCAACCTCGGATGGGGTTATAAAAATGTCAAAGAAGAGATGGAACAGCTTACCGGTATCTATACAGCGACAGGAAATGATGCCAATGTAGCAGCACTTGGCGAGATGTGGCTTGGCGGAGGGCGTGGCCATAAAAACATGATCATGGTCACACTTGGAACCGGCGTCGGGGGCGGTATCATCATCAACGGAAAGATCCTCACAGGGGAACACGGGGCAGGAGGCGAGATTGGCCATCTCTGTGTGAATTATGATGAGAAGGAACAGTGCGGATGCGGAAGCTTCGGATGTCTTGAACAGTACGCCTCTGCGACAGGAATCACACGTCTGGCGAAGAAAAAACTGGCAGAGACATCGGAAAAAACTATTCTCAGAAATGGTCCGGTCAATGCAAAGACAGTATTTGACGCAGTAAAAGAGGGCGACGCGGTTGCAAAAGATATTGCTGCAGAGTTCGGAAGATATCTCGGATATGCCCTCGCAAATCTGGCTGTAGCGACAGATCCTGCAGTCTTTGTGATCGGCGGAGGAGTATCCAAAGCCGGAAAAGTACTGCTTCCGTTTGTTGAGAAGCCGTATAAGGAGAGAGCATTCTTTGCCAATGCAAACACAGAGTTTGCCCTGGCAGAGCTTGGGAACGATGCAGGTATTTGTGGAGCCGCCAAACTGGTGCTTGGCTAGATAACAGGATAATTAAGAAATAGAAATCAAAAGAAGCACTTCTCGAAAAGGGAAGTGCTTCTTTTGATTTTTAAGGTGTCGGTGTAGTTCCACCTCCGGATGGCGGTGTAGTGCCTCCGGTGTTGCCGGAACCACCACCGTTATTTCCTCCGGAACTGCCGCTGTTTCCATCTCCGGACGGCGGTGTAGTGCTTCCGGTGTTCCCACCGTTGGAATCAGAGCCTCCGGAATTTTCAGAATCCCCTGTAGAAGGGGTATCCGTGGAAGAACCGGAATTGCCGCTGTTTTCGGAATCCGTGTTTTCTCCTGTTTCGCCGTCGGTGTTTTCCTCATCCTCGTTTTCCACTTCGTTTTCAGTGACATGTCCGGAACAACTTTCCGTAGGTGCAGTTCCTTTATCAAAGTATTCAGTAATAGCCGGACAGGAACCGGAAACGGCAAGTTTTCCTGTCTGTGAACAGATCGTTTTCTGGACGATGGAATCCGGAATTTCGAATTCTGTGTAGGAGAGTCCCTTTGTATCATTGATTTGATCCATGATCTGTTTCCACATCTTCAGATGATAGTCCCACTCACTGTCTCCCAGCGGTTTATTGTCATCGTAACCCGTCCAGATCGTACATGTGTAGTATGGAGTGTAGCCCGCCATCCAGAGATCCACATTGTTGGTGGTTGTACCTGTCTTTCCGGCAGCAGCCATGTTGGAAAGTTCTGCAGGCGTACCTGTTCCTTTTTTAATGACATCTTCCATCGCGCTTGTGAGAAGATAAGCAGTGGATTCTTTGATGACTGTAGATGTCTTCTGTTTTTCTGTACGGTCGATCAGGACATTGCCATCATGATCAAGAATTTTTGTGTACATGATCGGCTCTCTGTATACGCCGCCGTTTGCGATAGCAGCATAGGCAGCACACATTTCATAATTGTAGACACCGTCGGTAATTCCGCCCAGAGCAGTAGACTGCTGGATATCCGTGTATACTTTTCCGTTGTCTTCTGTGCGGCTCTCCACTATAGTGGAAAGGCCAAATTTCTGCAAATAGTCAAAGCCAAGCTGAGGAGTAATCTCTGTAAGCATTTTAACTGCACAGATATTGGCAGAATCTTCGATTGCCACACGCATGGTCATGTCGCCGCGGTAGTAATCGCCCCACCAGTTGGATACAGGAGTTCCGTCAGCATAGTTATAAGGCTCGTCCCGGATGACAGTTGCCAGTGTCTTGCCTGAGGCATCGAGAGCAGGTGCATAGGTAGACAGAATCTTGAAACAGGATCCAGGCTGGCGCTTGGAACCTGTGTAAGCCCGATTCAGACTCATACTGGAAGACTTCGCTCCACGCCCGCCGACCATTGCCTTGATCTCTCCTGTTTTTTGATCAATGACAGTAACAGATGCCTGCGGCTGAGGGGAGAGTGTGATCTTCTCATCGAAGGTGTCTCCTTCTTTGGCGATGGATGCCTTGAATTCTTTGATTGTCTGCCTTGCAGCTTCTTCAGAAGAGAAAGTAAGGCCGTATTTTACATTATCATGTTCCTGGCGGAATTTTTTGATATGGCCGGAACTGTAGTTATCCTGAGTACCGTCTGTGTGTGTTACAGTAAGGAGATAGGAAAGGCCGTATTCGATTTTCCATGGATAATTGGAATCATCGTTGATAACCTGGTCGCAGATCCCCTGGATTTCCAGATCCTGTGTGGAATAAATACTCAGACCGCCTTTGTACAGGGTGTTGTAAGCCTGCGTTTCGCTGTATCCAGGTCCGACTTCCGGATTTTCCAGATCATCCAGAATTTGCTGGATCACAGCATCGACGAAATAGCTCTGAGGGTTTGAGTCAGTGATTGTCGTATTGACATTCTGAATTCTGGAGTACACGTCATCTTTCAGCGCCTCGTCATATTCAGACTGAGAAATATAACCTTGTTCCAACATGTTTTTCAGAACCAGTTTACGTCTTTCAGAATTGTGGTCTGGATTGGTAATAGGGTTATAATAACTTGGACGCTGTGTGACTGCCGCGATAACAGAACATTCAGAAAGAGTAAGCTGTGACACGTCTTTGTTGAAGTAGCGTCTGGATGCAGCTTGAACACCAAGTGTGTTTTGACCGAGGTTGATTGTGTTGAGATAGTTTTCCATGATTTCATTTTTGGACATCTGTTTTTCAAGTTTCAGAGCCAGATACTGTTCCTGAATTTTTCTCTCCACTTTGTCCATAAAGGAGTCCTCGGACATGAAGTCGAAAATATTGTTTTTTATAAGCTGCTGCGTAAGAGTAGATGCACCTTGGGAAAAATCTCCTGTTGTAATGCCGATAAAGCCAGCTCGGATAATCCCTTTTGGGTCGATTCCGTTATGTTCATAAAAACGCTCGTCCTCAATGGCGACAAATGCGTGCTGAAGATCCTTCGGAATCTGGTCGATGGTCTTATAGACACGATTTGATCCGGCGGACGTGAGCCGCTCTGTTTCTGTCTTTCCGTCTGATGCATAAATGAAAGAGGTATATCCCGTCGGCTTTACATCTTCCGGAGTGATGTCCGGTGCATCGTCAATCACTTTTTTGACGAAGATGCCTCCGCCGACACATCCTGCTATAAAAAGCACAAGGAGCAGAAGGAGTACGCTTTTAAAGATGCGAACGCCAACTCGCTTTTTTTTCTTTGTAGATTTTGAGGTAATGTCCTTTCGTTTTTGAGCAGCTTTTTTTCTACCATAGTTCATGAGCATATGCCTCCTTTTATACCAGTATATTATAACAAACTTCAATATTGAAATAAAGAAAAAAATCCAATCTTCAGCTTCCTGTCGTAAAAACTTAAGAAAATGTTTTGAAAATATTTAAATTACTGTTATAGTAGAGAAGGGAATATTTTTCAGGAGGCAAGGAAGAATAAGTATGTTGATGGAATATAAAACTGTACTGGACGGAAAAGAGGGAGAAATTGTTGAAAAAAAATCAAGATTTATTGGAGCCGTACAGCATATTGAGACAGAGGATGAGGCGCTGGCATTTATAGAATCAGTACGGAAGAAGCACTACAATGCAAGGCATCACTGTTTTGCCTATGTACTGAAAGAGGAACCGGTGCTGAAACGATTCAGCGATGATGGAGAACCACAAGGGACGGCAGGGAAACCGATTCTTGATGTTCTGTGCGGAGCTGGACTTTTCAATACCGTTATAGTGGTTACCAGATATTTTGGAGGAACCCTTCTGGGAACAGGAGGGTTGGTAAGGGCCTATACGCAGGCAGCCAGAGAAGGACTTGCCAACAGTAGTATTATTACCAGAAAATATGCTTCTAAACTGGAAATCAGGACAGATTATACTGGACTTGGGAAGATTCAGTATCTCCTGGCACAGGCAGGGATTCAGATATTGGACACAACGTACACGGATGCTGTATCTATGATTTGTCTTGTCCCAGAGGATGAAAAAGGACATCTCGAGGCAGAACTGACAGAACAGACAAATGGAAAAGTGGTAATGGAGTGGGGAGAGTCCTGCTATTTTGCAGAGGCAGAAGACAGGCTCTTGCTATTCGAATCGTAAAAAGAAGAGATTTTCAGACACAAAAATATCCCCCAGTCTACAAAGGCTGGGGGATTTGAAATTTATTGATATTCCGGTTCGATCAAACCGTAGGTATTATTTTTTCTCTTGTATACGACATTTACCTGATCAGTTTCTGCATTCGTAAATACAAAGAAGTTGTGTCCGAGAAGCTCCATCTGGATGCATGCATCTTCAGGGAACATTGGTTTGATACCGAAACGTTTTGTGCGGATGATATGGATAGAATCGTCCTCTACGCTGCCATGTTCTGTATCTTCAAAGAAAGATTTACTGAAATCTACACCTGCCTGGTGTTTGGCAACCAGTTTGTTTTTGTATTTTCTCAGCTGGCGCTCGATAATTTCTTCTACAAGATCAATGGATACATACATATCGCTGCTGGATTCCTCTGAGCGGATGATATTTCCTTTTACCGGGATAGTAACTTCGATCTTCTGTTCCTCCTTTTCTACGCTCAAGGTAACATTGACCTCAGTATCAGGAGTAAAATATCTTTCCAGTTTTCCTAGTTTATGCTCGATGGTATCCTTCAATGCAGGTGTAACATCAATGTTTTTTCCTCTGATATTAAATTTCATAAGCCCAACTCCTTTACCAGTTATTCCTGTCCTTATTATACTACGACAGACGTGGACATGCAATGATAAATATCGAAAAAAAGTGTGAACACAAATAAGTTAACTGATAAAAGGAGAAGTCAAACAAAAATAAATAAAAAATATGTCAAACTTACAGACGCTCTTTTCTTTTTAAAAACGTTTGAAAAAGGAAAGGATAGCCCGCAATAATCCAGAGTACAAGCAGAAAATACTCTGCAGATTTAAATATCATACCTAATCCTGCAAGGAGCGACAGCCCGTTTTTTAGGAGGAGTGCACTGAACAGCCCCAGGAGGAGCTTTGGAATCTGAAGAGTCCACCGCGGAGTTTCAGGGGAGAAACGGATATACGTTTTTTCCAGAAAGAAGCCAACAGCAAATCCAAGTCCGGCGCCGCCCGCTTTGAGACAGTCCGAAGCATATTTTTCCGGCAGGGAAAAAACAAAAAGCTGGATTATTGTATAGAGGATGACTAAAATGGAGATGACACCAAGAATAAGCGAAAGAGTGCGAACTTTTCGCGGGTGCTCCAGGATCTGGTCTTTATATTTCCAGATCAGGACGGAAAAAAACAGGGAAACTCCCATGGATACAAGGACGTCTTTTGGTGTGTGTACCCCCAGATACATTCTGGAAAAACCGATGAGCAAAAATGTGGCGGTAAATAAAAGCTTGAGCACTGGTTTTTTTGCGCGAAGGGCGAGCGGAGCAAAAAGGCAAGTACCGCCCTGGGTATGGCCGCTTGGAAAAGAGTAGCCTGTGGCAGCAGGGACTGCACTTTTGACCGGGGCAAACTCCGGATCAAGGATCCACGGGCGCGGGATACGAAAGGTAATTTTCAATGCCTGGACGCAAAGTCCCGCAGAGAAATATGTGAGTGCCAGCTGGTAGGCAAACGATTTGTCCAGACACCAGTAAAAAATGCAGATCACAGCAACAAGCAGCATCTCTTGTCCAAAATAGGTAACGAACTGGAAAAATTCGTTACCTATTGGAGTGCGGATGCCTTCCAGAAAATATAAAAATTCCATTTAGGACACCTCTTTATTTTTTATTATTTTCCCGTTTGCGGAGACGTGCATCCAGGATTTTCTTACGGATACGAAGGCTTTTCGGCGTTACTTCCAGAAGCTCATCTGTGTCGATGAAGTCCAGAGCCTCCTCCAGACTTAAGATTCTTGGAGGCGAGAGACGCAGAGCTTCGTCTGAGCCGGAAGCACGGGTATTTGTCAGATGTTTGGCCTTGCAGACGTTCAGTTCGATATCGTCAGTTTTCGCATTTTGTCCAACGACCATTCCGGAATACACGCGTTCGCCAGGCCCGATGAAAAGTGTACCGCGTTCCTGGGCGCTGAACAAACCGTATGTCAAGGCTTCGCCAGTCTCAAAAGCGATGAGAGATCCATTTTTGCGATACTGGATATCGCCCTTATATGGGGCATATCCGTCAAAGGAAGTGTTCATGATCCCGTTCCCTTTTGTGTCGGTTAGGAAATCACCGCGGTATCCGATGAGTCCTCTGGATGGGATAGAAAATTCCAGTCTTGTGTACGCCCCGTTCGACATTCCCATATTTTGGAGCTCACCTTTTCGCTGGCTCAGTTTATCGATGACAACACCGGTAAATTCATCCGGCACATCGATATAGACAAGCTCCATTGGTTCAAGGAGTTTTCCGTTTTCATCATGCTTGTAAAGGACTTCAGCCTTGCTGACTGCAAATTCATAGCCTTCCCGGCGCATATTTTCAACGAGGACGGACAAATGGAGTTCTCCTCGTCCGGACACTTTGAAGCTGTCCATGTCATCCGTGTCTTCCACCCGGAGGCTGACGTCCGTGTTGAGTTCTCGGAAAAGACGGTCTCGGAGATGGCGGGACGTCACGAATTTTCCTTCCTGTCCGGCAAACGGGCTGTCGTTTACCTTGAACTGCATGGAGATGGTCGGCTCGGAAATCTTCTGGAACGGGATTGGATTCGGAGCATCGGAGGAGCAGATCGTATCCCCGATGGCGATATCTGAAATTCCGGAGATGGCGACGATAGAGCCAACGCCAGCTTCTTTTACCTCCACTTTGTTCAGACCGTCAAACTCATACAGTTTGCTGATCTTGACTTTCCGCTGTTTGTCAGGTTCGTGATGGTTTACAACAATGGCTTCCTGGTTGACGCAGAGCGTTCCATTGTCTACCTTTCCTACGCCGATCCGACCTACATATTCGTTGTAATCGATCGTACTGATCAGCACCTGGGTAGGGGCATCCGGATCACCTTCCGGAGCAGGAATGTATTCCAGGATCGTCTCAAAAAGAGGCGTCATATTCTGCGGACTGTCATCAAGCTCAAGGATCGCATATCCTGCTTTGGCGGAAGCGTATACGAACGGACAGTCAAGCTGTTCGTCGCTTGCATCCAGGTCCATAAAAAGCTCCAGGGTTTCGTCTATCACATCATCCGGGCGGGCTTCCGGACGGTCGATCTTATTGATGCAGACGATAACAGGGAGTTTGAGCTCAAGCGCTTTCTTAAGGACAAACTTTGTCTGCGGCATCGGGCCTTCGAAAGCATCTACGACGAGGATGACCCCGTTTACCATTTTCAGGACACGCTCCACTTCGCCTCCAAAATCTGCATGTCCTGGGGTATCGATGATGTTGATTTTTGTGTTTTTGTAGTAAACAGCTGTGTTTTTGGAAAGGATCGTGATTCCACGTTCCCGTTCGATGTCGTTAGAGTCCATCACACGCTCTTCTACTTCCTGATTTTCGCGGAACACTCCGCTTTGTTTCAGGAGTTCATCCACGAGGGTAGTCTTTCCGTGATCGACATGGGCAATGATGGCAATATTGCGGATATCTTCGCGTTTTATTTTCATATAGTAAATTCCTTCTTTCTACTTATATAATGAAGCAACTAGTATAGTCTACCATATTTTGCGGAATTTACAAGCACTTCTCGAAAGAATATCGTATTCTGTCGAGCGAAAAAGCTGGAAAATATGTGGAAGCAGGAATATCCTTTCATAGAGGGGCATAAAGTATTAAAGATAAAAAACTACGTATCAGAGGAAGGGAGAATTACATTTCATGTCAGATAAGATCATTGAAAACAACCAGGTAACGATCATGGGAGAGGTGGCAACGACATTTGAATTCAGCCACGAAGTGTTTGGAGAAGGCTTTTACACAATGGAGGTGCTCGTAAAGCGGCTGAGCAATTCGCAGGACCGCATCCCGGTCATGATTTCGGAAAGGCTCATCGATGTGACACAGGATTATGTGGGAGAGTACATTATCGTTCAGGGACAATTCCGCTCCTATAATCGTCACGAAGAACAGAAAAATCGCCTTGTACTTTCCGTATTTGCGAGGGAAGTCTCATTTGTTGAGGATGACGAGGAGATGGACGGTGTTAAGACAAACAGCATTTTCCTTGATGGGTATATCTGTAAGGAGCCGGTCTACCGGAAGACACCTCTTGGGAGAGAAATCGCGGACCTTTTGCTGGCGGTCAATCGTCCATACGGAAAATCCGATTACATCCCATGTATCTGCTGGGGAAGAAACGCGAGATTTGCATCTTCGTTTGCGGTAGGCGAACATGTACACATTCTGGGGAGAGTGCAGAGCAGAGAGTATATAAAGAAACTCTCAGAGACAGAGACAGAGAGGCGTACGGCTTATGAAGTGTCTGTAAGTAAGCTGGAATGTCAAAATGACTAGCAGCAGGATCGAAAAAGAGAAAATAGACATCAGAACTGTGATTGACACAGATACCGAATAGTGTTACACTTTTATAATAACGATTTAATGTTATACAGTGTGAAAAAGCAAAGAAATATTTGGAGGTAGCCAGCATGTCTATTTTTACAGGTTCAGGAGTAGCTATTGTGACCCCATTTTTACCGGACGGGTCGATTCATTATGATAAACTGGATGAGTTGATTGAATATCATATTGCCAATAAGACAGATGCTATCATCATCTGCGGAACGACCGGAGAGTCTTCCACACTCACGGAGGAAGAACACATGGAGTGTATCCGGTTTACGATCCAGCAGGCAAAGAAGCGGATTCCGATCATTGCCGGAACAGGATCCAATGCCACATTTACGACGATCGAAATGTCAAGAGAGGCAGCAGAGTACGGGGCAGACGGCCTTTTGCTTGTGACACCTTACTATAATAAAGCAACACAGAAAGGGCTGATTGCACACTACAAAGCGGTAGCTGCGGAGGCAAAAGCGCCGATCATTCTGTATAGTGTGGCAAGCCGTACAGGACTCAATATCACACCGGAGACGGCAGCAGAACTGGCCAAAGTGGAAAATATCGTAGGGATCAAGGAAGCTTCCGGCAATATCTCACAGATTGCCAAAATCATGAATCTGACGGATGGAAAACTGGATCTCTATTCCGGAAACGACGATCAGATTGTTCCGCTTTTATCACTTGGCGGGAAAGGTGTCATCTCTGTGCTTGCTAATATTGCACCGGAGTACACCCATAATATGTGTGCAAAGTTCTTTGAGGGGGATATTAAAGGCAGCTGTCAGATGCAGTTGGATGCCATCCCGCTGATCGACAAGCTTTTCTGCGAAGTCAATCCGATTCCGATCAAGACGGCGATGAATTTGATGGGGAAAGAAGTGGGAGAACTGAAAATGCCTCTTACTCCTATGGAAGAAGATCACAAAAAAGCGCTGGCAGAAGAAATGAAAAAGTTCGGCCTGAAGCTGGCATAGAAAAAGCCAGGGCCGGTGTTGAAAAAGAGGGAGCTGTCTTTACGGCGCCCTCTTTGCAGTATCAATCAAAACGGGTAAAGGAGAGAACAAAAGATGGTAAAAATCATTATGCATGGATGTAACGGAAAGATGGGACAGGTCATCACAAGACTTGTGTCGGAAGATGAAGGGGCTGTAATCGTCGCCGGAATTGACACATATACAGGGATTGAAAATCCGTATCCGGTATACAAAAGCCTGGAAGAATGTGAAGAAGAGGCGGACGTAGTCATTGATTTTTCTAATGCGAAGGCAGTGGATGGCCTTCTGAACATGTGTGCTGATCGGAAGCTTCCGGTAGTACTCTGTACGACAGGGCTTTCGGAAGAGCAGATTGCCCTTGTGGAAGAGACGGCAAAGAAGACAGCGGTGCTCAAGTCGGCCAATATGTCACTTGGCATCAATTTGTTGATGAAGCTTTTGAAAGAGGCGGCAAAAGTACTTGCCCCGGCAGGATATGATATGGAAATAGTGGAAAAACACCACAACAAAAAAGTCGACGCGCCAAGCGGGACTGCACTTGCTCTTGCAGATTCTTTGAATGAAGCAGCAGGCGGCGTCTATGAATATAAATACGACAGAAGCAGCGAACGCGTGGCAAGAGATAAAAAAGAAATCGGCATATCAGCAGTGCGCGGCGGTACGATCGTTGGAGAGCACGAAGTACTTTTTGCAGGGGAAGACGAAGTGATCGAATTTTGCCATACTGCATATTCAAAAGCAGTGTTCGGAAAAGGAGCTCTGGAAGCGGCAAAGTTTCTGGCGGGAAAAGAAGCGGGCAAATACGATATGAGCGATGTGATACAGTTTTAGAACGTATAAATTTCAGCTTTCTGTAAATAGTAAAGATTGTCCAGAATATTTACAGAAAGGATGACAGATTATGAAACAATGGAAAAAAGCAGTCCTTGTTGTATTATGTGTCGGTATGCTTGGAAGTATGACAGCATGTGCAGGAAAAAACAGAGTCAATGATGCAACAGGAGGAACAAATACAGGGGATACCCTGGACAAAGACCTGAAGGATGGAGCAGACACCCTGGAAGATGGGGCAGAAAATCTCAAAGACGACGTGGAAGACGGAGCGCGTGATGTCAAGGACGGTGTGGAAGACATGCTGGACGGAGACGATACAGACAACAATAATGCTGTGCGTGATCAGGATGCAAACAGAAAGTAAGAGGGCGAAAGCTCTCTTATTTTTTTGAGGTGGGCAAACGGGTTTCTGCAGTTGACGGGATTGTGTTTCTGTGGTATGGTAGTACAATAAATTGACGTGGTAGTGTAGGAAAGCGAGGTGGAACGGATGAAGTTTCGTCCGTGTATCGATATCCATAATGGTGCAGTGAAACAGATTGTAGGAGGAACTCTTTCCGACCAGAGAGGCGAGGCCAGCACAAACTATATCTCAGAAAAAGATGCGGCATGGTATGCCGGTAAATACAGAAAAGACGGGATGTACGGAGGGCATGTGATCCTTCTGAATCCGCCTTCCTCCATCTCCTATGCGGAGACGAAAAGACAGGCGGTGGAAGCATTGAGGGAATTTCCTGGCGGACTTCAGGTTGGAGGCGGGATCACAGCAGAAAACGCTGAGGAATATCTGGATGCGGGAGCCAGCCATGTGATCGTGACATCCTGGGTCTTCAGAGAGGGAAAGATACTCTGGGGCCGCCTGGAAGAGCTGAAAGCTGTCGTTGGGAAAGGGCGGATTGTGCTGGATGTAAGCTGTCGGAAAAAGGATGGGAAATATCTTGTGGTAACAGATCGATGGCAGAAATTTACCGAGACGGAAGTAAACGGCGAGCTCCTGCAAAGTTTGTCAGGATACTGCGATGAGTTCCTAGTTCATGGAGTGGATGTGGAAGGGAAGGCATCAGGGGTAGACGAAGAGCTTGTCCGTATTCTTGGAATGTGGGCGGAAAAAGGAAAAATGCCGGTCACATATGCAGGGGGCATTTCCTCCGAGGAGGATCTTCAGATTCTTATGGGGGCAGGCAGAAATAAGATTGATTTTACGGTCGGGAGTGCACTGGATCTTTTTGGAGGTTCACTTTCCTACAAAAATCTTGTTGAAAAATATGGGAGATGACTAAGGCCAAAGGTATGAACATGTTGGAAAGAGTTTGTGAACACTTTATAAATTTGTTGAACAAGCCAGGATATAGTGATAGAATGGAGAATAGGTTAATTTTAAGAATCAATAAGGAGCAGTAAAAATATGGGATTTTTACAAAAAATGTTTGGTACTCACAGCCAGCATGAGCTGAAAAGAATTTATCCAATCGTAGATCATATCGAAGCTTTGGAGCCAGAGATGCAGAAGCTTTCCGACGAAGAACTCAGAGGAAAGACAAAGGAATATAAGGAGCGGTATGCAAATGGAGAGTCGCTTGACAGCCTTCTCCCGGAAGCGTTTGCGACGGTAAGAGAAGCTGCGTTCCGTTCTATCGGAATGAAACATTACCGCGTACAGCTGATCGGAGGGATCATCCTTCATCAGGGACGTATTGCAGAAATGAAAACAGGTGAAGGTAAGACGCTTGTCTCCACACTTCCGGCTTACCTCAATGCCCTGACAGGCGAAGGTGTGAATATCGTCACGGTCAATGACTATCTGGCAAAACGTGATGCCGAGTGGATGGGAAAAGTACATGAATTTCTCGGACTTAAAGTAGGGGTTGTATTAAACAGCATGGACAATGACGAGAGAAGAGCAGCGTACAACTGTGATATCACTTATGTCACAAACAATGAACTTGGATTTGACTATCTGAGAGACAATATGGTCATCTACAAAGAACAGCTTGTACAGAGAGGGCTGAAATATGCCATCATCGATGAGGTGGACTCTGTTCTGATCGATGAAGCCAGAACACCTCTAATTATTTCAGGCCAGAGCAGCAAGTCCACACGCCTTTATGAGGCCTGCGACATTCTTGCAAAACAGCTGGAAAAAGGCGAAGCCAGCGGAGAATTTTCCAAGATGAATGCCATTTTGGGAGAGGAAATCACAGAGACCGGAGATTTTATTGTCAATGAAAAAGAGAAAGCCATCAACCTCACAGAAGACGGTGTGAAGAAAGTAGAGAACTTCTTCCATATCGACAATCTTGCAGATCCGGAAAATCTAGAGATCCAGCATAATATCATCCTTGCCCTCAGAGCTCACAACCTGATGTTCCGAGATAAGGATTATGTAGTAAAAGATAACGAAGTTTTGATCGTGGACGAGTTTACAGGACGTATCATGCCGGGACGCCGTTATTCCGACGGACTGCATCAGGCTATCGAAGCAAAGGAACATGTGAAAGTAAACAGAGAGAGCAAGACACTTGCGACCATCACATTCCAGAACTTCTTTAATAAATTTGAGAAAAAATGTGGGATGACAGGTACAGCTCTCACAGAAGAAAAAGAATTCCGTGACATTTACGGAATGGACGTTGTGGAAATCCCTACCAACAAACCAGTCATCCGTGAGGATATGGATGATGCGGTTTATAAAACGAAAAAAGAGAAATTCAATGCCGTTTGCGATGCCATTGAAGAGGCCCACGCAAAAGGACAGCCGGTTCTTGTCGGCACGATTACCATTGAGACATCCGAACTTTTGAGCAAGATGCTCACAAGGAGGGGAATCAAGCATAATGTTCTCAACGCCAAGTTCCATGAGCTGGAGGCGGAAATCGTTGCACAGGCGGGACAGCACGGGGCGGTAACGATCGCTACTAACATGGCTGGACGTGGTACAGATATCAAACTTGATGAAGATGCAAAAAATGCAGGCGGGTTAAAGATCATCGGAACAGAGCGGCATGAGTCAAGACGTATCGATAATCAGCTCCGCGGGCGTTCCGGACGTCAGGGAGATCCGGGAGAATCCCGTTTCTATATTTCTCTGGAAGACGATCTTATGCGGCTGTTCGGATCTGAAAAACTGATGTCCGTATTCAATACGCTCGGTGTGGCAGACGGGGAACAGATCGAACACAAGATGCTCTCCAATGCCATTGAGAAAGCGCAGAAAAAGATTGAGTTTAACAACTACGGAATCCGTAAAAATCTTCTCGAATACGATCAGGTTATGAATGAACAGAGAGAAATCATCTACGAAGAGAGAAGAAAAGTGCTGGATGGAGAGAGTATGAGGGATTCTGTATATCATATGATCACAGAATATGTGGAAGACGCAGTGGACAGACACGCATCCTCTGAACAGGCATATGATGAATGGGATCTTGCAGGACTTGACGTGGAACTTCACGAGACGATCCCGGCACTTCCGGCTGTCACGGAAGAGACAGTCAAAAACATGGAGCAGAAAGAACTGAAACATATGCTGAAAGAGCGGGCCGTAAAAGCATATGAGGAAAAAGAAGCGGAATTCCCGGAAGCGGAACATCTTCGGGAAGTAGAACGAGTGGTACTTCTCCGCGCTATCGATGCCAAGTGGATGGATCACATCGACGATATGGATCAGCTTCGTCAGGGAATCGGTCTTCAGGCATATGGTCAAAGAGATCCGTTGGTAGAATATAAAATGCTCGGATATAATATGTTCGGCGAGATGACAAAAGCGATTGAGACAGATACGATTCGTATCTTGTTCCACATCAAGATTGAACAGAAAGTGGAAAGAGAACAGGTTGTACAGGTAACTGGGACAAACAAAGACGACACTTCTGTACGGGCGCCGAAGACTCGTACCGAGAAAAAGGTATATCCGAACGATCCATGTCCGTGCGGAAGCGGACTGAAATACAAACAGTGCTGCGGAAGAAAGAAATAGAAGAAGCTGGTAAGACAGCAGCGGCAGCAAAATATTGAAAGAGGTGAAAGAATGGTAGAACTGGAACAGCTCAGATTAGATCTGCAGGCATTCAGTGAACCTCTCAGGGAAGTAAGGGATTCACTTTGACCTGCCAGCCAAAGAACAACGGGTAGAAGAGCTGGAAAGAAAGATGGAAGAACCGGATTTCTGGGAAGATCCGGAATATTCCAAAAAAGTAATGCAGGAACTGAAAGGTCTGAAGAATACGCTTGAGACTGCGAAGGAACTCGAAGATCGCTATGAGGAGACAGAGATCCTTCTGGATATGGCTTCCGAGGAAAATGACGAAAGTCTGATTCCGGAGATAAGAAGGAATCTAAAGAAACTGGAAAATAAGATTGAGGATGTCAGGATAGGAACATTGCTTTCAGGGGAATACGACCGCTGCGATGCTATTGTGACCCTCCATGCGGGGGCTGGCGGAACAGAGGCGTGCGACTGGAATCAGATGCTCTACCGGATGTATTCCAGATTTATTGAACGTCATGGATTTACGCTGGAAGTACTGGATTATCTCGACGGAGATATTGCCGGCATCAAGAATGTGACTTTTGAAGTCCACGGAGAAAACGCGTATGGATATCTGAAGTCAGAAAAAGGGGTACACCGCCTTGTGCGGGTTTCCCCATTTAATTCCGCCGGAAAACGACAGACTTCTTTCGCATCCTGCGACGTGATTCCGGACATCGATACGGACATCGATATCGAGATCAGTGAGGACGAGCTGAAGATCGACACATACCGGTCAAGCGGTGCGGGAGGACAGCATATTAATAAGACGTCTTCCGCTGTCCGGATCACGCATCTTCCAACAGGAATCGTCGTGCAGTGTCAGAATGAGCGGTCTCAGCATCACAATAAAGACAAAGCGATGCAGATGCTGAAGTCAAAGCTTTACTTGTTAAAACAGCAGGAACAGGAAGAAAAGATGTCGGGAATACGGGGAGAGGTAAAGGATATCGGATTTGGAAATCAGATCAGATCCTATGTTATGCATCCGTACAGTCTTGTAAAGGATCACAGGACGAACGAGGAGGTCAGCAATGTAGGGGCAGTGATGGACGGCGAAATCGACGGCTTCATCAATGCCTATCTGAAACAGGAGAGACTAAATGGATAAGACAAAATATTATGTGCTGAATAGAAAAGCGGTTCCGGACGTGCTTTTAAAAGTTGTGGAAGTAAAACATCTTTTGGCGACACAGAGGGGGATGACTATCGGGGAAGCGGCAGAAAAAGTTGGAATCAGCAGAAGTTCTTTTTATAAATATAAAGACGACATTTTCCCGTTTCATGAAAATGAAAAAGGGCAGACGATCACGCTTGTCTTGCAAATGGATGATGTGCCGGGGCTTTTATCAGAGATACTGCACGAGGCGGCAGAATATAAGACCAATATCCTGACGATTCATCAGAGTATTCCGCTGAACGGAGTGGCTACGCTCACAATGAGCGTGGAAGTACTCCAGGCGACAGGAAATCTGTCGGAGATGGTTGCAAAGATAGAGGAACATGAGGGAGTACATTATCTGAAGATTGTAGGGAGGGAATAAACAGATGGTAAATGTTGCAGTACTTGGCTACGGAACAGTTGGGTCGGGAGTTGTGGAAGTCTTTCGGCTGAATCAGAGCCGGATCGATAAGTGTGCAGGCACGGAAGTGCGGCTCAAATATGTGCTGGATCTTCGGGATTTTCCGGGGGATCCTGTGCAGGATATTATTATCCATGATTTTGAAAAGATCGTGGGAGACGAAGAAGTGGACGTCGTGGTAGAAGTCATGGGAGGGATCGAACCAGCCTACACGTTCGTAAAAAGATGCCTGGAAGCCGGTAAGAACGTAGTTACATCCAACAAAGCGCTTGTGGCGGCACATGGCTCTGAACTCCTTGAGCTTGCTCAGAAAAAGAATGTAAATTATCTCTTTGAGGCCAGCGTTGGCGGAGGAATACCGATTATCCGGCCGCTCAACACGTCGCTCACTGGGGATGAGATCGAGGAAATTACCGGCATATTGAACGGTACGACGAACTATATGATGACAAAGATGTTTTATGAAGGTGCGGATTACGATGCTGTGCTGAAGGAAGCGCAGGCCAACGGTTTTGCAGAGCGCAATCCGGAGGCGGATGTGGAAGGGTACGATGCCTGCAGAAAGATTGCAATTTTGACTTCCATTGTATCAGGGCAGCAGGTTGACTTTGAGGACATCTATACAGAAGGCATCACGAATATCACGAAAGAAGATATGAAGTATGCACGAGAAATGGGAATGGTCATTAAACTTCTGGCTATGATGAAAAGAGACGGGGAAAAGGTTGAAGCCATTGTGGCGCCGTTCCTTCTTCCGCTGGAGCACCCTCTTGCAAGTGTCAACGGAGTATTCAATGCCATCTTTGTACATGGAAATGCTCTTGGAGACGCGATGTTCTATGGAAGCGGTGCCGGGAAGATGCCGACAGCCAGTGCGGTTGTCGCTGATATCGTGGATGCAGCAAAAAACAGACATAAAAATCTTTCGAGGTATTGGACCGGACAGAAGCTTACGCTGGCAGATCGGATGGAGGTAAAAAGGCGATATTTTGTGCGCATGTCCGGATGCAGAGAAGACATGCAGGCGTCCGTGGAAGAGAGTTTTGGACATGTAGATTATGTGACTGTGGAAGGTTTGGATGGAGAGTTTGGCTTTACAACAGACGTTCTCACAGAAGGAAAGATGAAGACAGCATCGTCGAAATTTGACAACATTATTCATATGCTCCGTATGGATGAATAAAATAGAGCAGATGTAAGTTGATTGAAAGGAATGATGCGGATGAAATATATCGTTATCTTGGGGGACGGCATGGCAGGAAATCCTCTTGCTCAACTCGATGGAAAAACGACGCTGGAGGCTTCACACACTCCGGTTATGGATGAACTGGCGAAACAGGCGGAAATCGGTCTCGTGTCCATGGTGCCGGAAGGGATGGCGCCGGGAAGCGATACTGCCAATTTGTCTGTTCTTGGGTATGACCCGAAAAAATACTATACAGGCAGATCTCCGCTGGAAGCGTTCAGTATCGGGGTAGATATGGGAGCGGAGGACGTTTCGTTCCGCTGCAATCTGGTAACTCTTTCGGAAGAAGAAGGAATTCCGTATGAGGAGCGAAGGATTCTGGACCACAGTTCAGATGAGATCAGCACTGAAGACGCAGGAATCCTCCTGGAAGATCTGAAAAAAGAGCTTCTGGGCGAGGCGATAGATGTGGGAAATGCGTTTGAATTTTACAGAGGAACGAGTTACCGGCATCTTTTTATATGGAAGAATGGGAAAATTTTGGAACTGATTCCTCCCCATGACATCCTTACAAAGAAGATTGGAGAATTTCTTCCTAAGGAAGAGATCTTAACTGAGATGATGAGGAAAAGCTATGATATCCTGGAACAACATCCGCTCAACAAAAAGAGAAGAAGTCAGGGCCTTCGCCCTGCCAATTCCATTTGGTTCTGGGGAGCAGGCACACGCCCTGAACTTCCGGAATTTGAAACGAAAACAGGGAAAAAAGGCGTGATGATTTCTGCCGTGGATCTGCTGAAGGGGATTGCGGTAGGTACGAAGATGAAAAATGTTCACGTGGAAGGAGCAAATGGAGGGCTTCATACAAACTATGAAGGAAAGGCGGAGAAAGCGGTCGAAGCCTTGTTGAAAGACGGATATGATTTTGCATATATCCATGTGGAAGCACCGGATGAGATGGGACATCAGGGAAATGCCGGAGACAAGATCCTGGCGATTGAGAATTTGGACAGGAAAGTTGTGAAGGTCGTCAAGGAAAGAATGGATGTATCAGGGGAACCGTACCGGATGCTGATTCTTCCGGATCATCCGACTCCGATCGCAGTTCGGACCCATACGTCCGATCCGGTGCCTTACCTTTTGTACGACAGTACAAAGAAAAATCAGAAAGGTGCGGAAAGATACTGTGAGAGGACTGGGCGGTGTTCCGGCACTTGGCTGAGAGAAGGCTATCGCCTGATCGGACATTTATTTGAAGACTAGGAGGAAATTATGCTGATAGTAAAGAAATTCGGAGGAAGCTCTGTGGCAAACAGAGAACGGATCTTCAATGTGGCAAGGCGCTGCATTGAAGATTACAAAAAGGGAAATGATATCGTAGTCGTACTTTCAGCTATGGGAGATACAACAGATGAACTTTTGGAGCTGGCAAGATCCATCAACCCAAACGCACCGAAAAGGGAACTGGATATGCTCCTTACGACGGGGGAACAGGTATCAGTATCATTGATGGCAATGGCGATGCATGAGATGGACATCCCGGCCATCTCTCTCAATGCATTCCAGGTCAGAATGCATTCGACAGCTCGTTACGGCAATGCGAGGTTTAAACGGATTGATACAGACAGAATATTCCATGAACTGGAAGAGAGAAAGATTGTCATTGTGACGGGATTCCAGGCAGTCAATAAATACGATGACTATGCGACGCTCGGAAGGGGAGGGTCTGATACGACAGCAGTTGCCCTTGCGGCTGCGCTTCATGCTGATAAGTGTGAGATTTATACGGATGTGGACGGGGTCTACACAGCAGATCCCCGGATTGTAAAAAATGCCCGAAAAATCGATGAGATTATGTATGATGAAATGCTGGAGCTTGCCACTTCCGGGGCGAAGGTGCTTCATAACCGATCAGTGGAAATGGCGAAAAAATATGGGGTGGAGCTGGTAGTACGTTCCAGCCTTACATCAGAGGAAGGTACCGTAGTCAAGGAGGTAGTAAAAATGGAAAAAATGTTAATTACCGGTGTGGCAGCCGACAGAAATACAGCTAGAATCTCTGCCATGGGAGTGGCAGATAAACCGGGGATCGCATTTAAGATCTTTAATACCCTGGCCAAAAGAAACATCAACGTGGACATTATCCTTCAGTCGGTAGGGCGTGACGGGACAAAAGATATTTCCTTTACCGTATCGGAAGATGATCTGAAAGAGACGCTGCAGATTCTGGAAGAGAAAAAAGAAGCCCTCACGATCAAAGAGGTCACATACAACACAAACGTGTCAAAAGTCTCTATCGTAGCGGCTGGAATGCTGAGTAATCCAGGGGTTGCGGCAAAGATGTTTGAGTCTTTGTTTAACTCGAATATAAATATCAACATGATTTCTACATCTGAAATCCGTATCACAGTTCTGATCGATGAAAAAGATACAGATAAAGCGATGGTTGCAATCCATGACGGATTTGGACTGAACGATTAAAAGACGGGGGAATTTACCGCAATAAAAAGAATCCTGGAAAACCAGGATTCTTTTTTATTTACGGTTCCAGATCAAGAAACCGTTTTATGATTCTTTGGTCGTCGACACTGCGCTTTCGGTAGCCCATGATCAGTTCAAGCTCCTCCTGGCTTACAAAAACAGAATGATTGGTTACAGGATCTTTCACTTCCGCGTAAGGGAGAAAAGTCTCGCGGATCTGACTGCTGCCAGGATTTCCAAGGATAAGCTCATCCAATGTGATTTTATAAAATTCAGAAAAATAGATGAGTGTTGTCAAGTCTGGCTCGCGTACAGCGCGCTCGTAATTAGAGTATGCCTGCCTGGAGATATTCAGCATACGGCTTACATCGACCTGTGTTAAATTGTGTTTTTCACGAAGTGTCTTAAGATTCTTTGCAAGCTGTAAATTCGCCATAGCATACCTCCAATTTTTAGAAATAGTATAACAATTTCTGTGAAAAATTGTCGGATATGTGACGAATCATAGCAAAATAAACAAAAGAAACAGAATGTTGCCTCTACGGAAGCTGGCTCAATGTACTGTTGTGATATAAAGGAGAAAAGGTAACGTCTTCCCCAAACCAGGACGGTGGGGTAAAAACATCCGCCATCTCTTTTGTTGGAAACTCTACTTCTACAATGATGAGAGGTGCAAGATCACCCTGAAAGACATCAAGCTCTGCGGTAAGCCCATCCTCCAAAGGAATCAGATACCTGCGTTTCGAGATGAGACGGCCGTCAATCTTGGTTTTGAGATGTTCATAGGATGACTGCGTAAGGGGAAGATTGTACTCCTCCCGCACCATCATACCGCTTGATTTATAAGTCAGGATAAAGTCGTTATCCGAGCGGCGAATCCTGACAACCGGGCTGGTGGAGAGATACCCTTGTTCCATTTCGTGGTACGGACATTTTTCCAGATCGAATGGAAGTAAAGAAAGGTCCTGGATAGTATATTTGCGTTCGATTTCCATAAATATCCTCCTTATAATAGCAAATTGGCTCCTACAGTGTAGATTATAAGGTAAGGAGTAGGGCACGACAAGCAAAAATCCTGCAAATATTGCAATTTTGTAAGGAGTCTGCTAGAATCAAGTCAGTTCAGGAAAGGAGGATCACAGATTGAAAAAAGCATGTGTATTTTTTGCAGACGGAACGGAAGAAGTAGAAGGCCTTATGGCTGTTGATATGTTAAGAAGAGGCGGAGTGGATGTGACGACCGTTTCCGTGATGGGAAGACCGTGGATTCTTTCTTCTCACGGGATAGAAATGAAGACGGATCAGGTGTTTGAGGATATGGACTTTGAAGATCAGGATCTTCTCGTCTTGCCTGGCGGACTGCCGGGAACGGATCATCTCCGCAGGCATAGTGGACTTTGTAAAATACTGAGAAGATTCAATGAAGAGAAAAAATATGTGGCAGCGATTTGTGCGGCGCCGGGTATCTTGGCAGAACTTGGGTTTCTGGACGGGAAAAAGGCTACATGCCACACGTGCAGGAGAGAGCTTCTCAAGGAGAAAGGAGCTATCTGTCAAAATGCACCTGTTGTCTGTGACGGAAAGATTATCACAGGGAGCGGAGTCGGTGGAGCACTCGATTTTTCATTAAGACTTGTAGAAATTCTAAGCGGAAAAGAAAAGGCGGATGAGATCAGACAAGCCATCCTGTATACGACATAGAAGGATGAAAAAGAAAAGACATCAGGAGGTGTCCATGACAAAAAAAACAAGAATTTTCTCAGTTATCCTCGCGTTTTTTCTGTTTTTGTCAGCATGTGGCAGAGATTTCGACGCTGCGGGATATGTCCGAGCAGTTCTGGACGAGCGGTTCCAGGGAGAATTCGCTGACGCGGCAAGAATCATGGGAGTATCGGAGTATGAGATCAAACAGGATTACGAAAGCAATGTGGAAAACTTTGTCTTGTCTTATCTGACAGAGGGATATGAAGAGGTAAGCGATTACACGGTGTATGAATATGTGGTGTTGGTAAAGGAGATTTTTTCCGTTATGAAATATGATGTGAAGAAATCGGAGAAAACGGGAGACAAAGAATACGATGTGTCCGTGGAAATCCAACCGGTTGATATCTTCCCAACCTATGTGGAAAAATTGAAGGAACTGTCCGAGGACATCGAGAAAAGTGCGCAAAACGGCGGATACGAGGGGACAGAGGAAGAAATCCAGTCACAGATGCAGAACGACTATCTCTATCAGGCTTATTCTCTTCTGGAGGAGTGTTATCTGAACATGAAATATTTGGGAAAAGAGACAGTTATTCTCAGAGTGACCGGAGACAGCAGCAATGTTTACTCTGTGGATGAAAAGGATTTCACGAAACTGACAGAGCGGCTTCTTGGCATTGATGAATTAAACCAGTAGAAAGAGGGAATTCTGTGCCGGAAAATAGGAAAAACGTGATGTAAGGGCTGGAAATCTTGAGAGTTATATGATATACTCATAAAATGAGTGTAATGTAGATAAGTCTGCCGACTTTTCGCATATACGACAAGAATTAGGAGGAAATGTAAATGAGTTTACAAGTAGAGAAACTGGAACACAATATGGCGAAACTTACCATTGAAGTTTCCGCTGAAGAACTGGAAAAAGCACTCCAGGGAGCATATCTGAAACAGAAAAAGAACATCAGTATCCCGGGATTCCGAAAAGGGAAAGTGCCGCGCCAGATGATCGAAAAGATGTATGGACCGGAAGTATTCTATGATGATGCAGCAAATAAGCTGATCCCGGATGCATACGGAAAAGTGTACGATGAGGAAGGGCTGGATATCGTGTCTCAGCCGAAGATCGATATCGTGCAGATCGAAAAGGGCAAACCGTTCATTTTCACAGCTGAAGTTGCTCTGAAACCGGAAGTAACATTAGGCGAATACAAAGGATTAAAAGTGGAAAAGATCTCTAACCGTGTGACACAGAAAGAGATCGATGCAAAACTTGCTGAAGAACAGGAAAAGAATGCAAGAACAGTATCTGTGACAGACCGTCCGGTTCAGGACAAAGACGAAATCGTTTTTGATTTCGAAGGATTTGTTGACGGAGAGGCGTTCGAAGGCGGAAAAGGAGAAAACTACCCGCTGACGATCGGATCCGGAGCATTTATCCCTGGATTCGAAGAACAGCTCATCGGAGCAAACCTGGAGGAAGAAAAAGAAGTACAGGTTAAATTCCCGGAAGAATACCATGCAGCAGAGCTTGCAGGAAAAGAAGCTGTGTTCAAATGTACAGTACACGAGATCAAGACAAAAGAGCTTCCGGAACTGGATGACGAGTTCGCATCAGAGATTTCTGAGTTCGATACACTGGATGCACTCAAGGCAGACATAAAAGCAAAGATCAAAGAACAGAAGATCGCTGAAGGAAAGAGAAAGCAGGAAGACAAAGCGGTAGAAGAAGCTGTTGCAAATGCACAGATGGACATTCCGGATGCAATGATCGATACAGAAGTAAGACAGATGGCAAATGACTTCGCGCAGAGACTGAGCCAGCAGGGACTTTCTGTAGAACAGTACTTCCAGTTCACAGGAATGACAGCAGAAAAGATGCAGGAAGAATTAAAGCCGCAGGCATTAAAGAGAATCCAGACAAGACTTGTTCTGGAAGCAATCGTGAAGGCGGAAAACATCGTGATCAGCGATGAAAAGCTTGACGAAGAAATCCAGAAGATGGCAGATGCTTACAAGATGGAAGCTGACAAGCTGAAAGAATTTATGGGAGAAAAGGAAAAAGAACAGATGAAGCTGGACATGGCTGTTCAGGAAGCTGTTACATTCCTTACAGATAATGCGGTAGAAGAATAAGAGGCAAATATAAGGAGGCATATTACATGAGTTTAGTACCTTATGTCATTGAACAGACAAGCCGCGGAGAACGGTCCTATGATATTTATTCAAGACTTTTGAAAGACAGGATCATTTTCCTGGACGGAGAAGTGAACGATGCTTCTGCGAGTGTGATCGTAGCTCAGCTTCTGTTTCTGGAGGCGGAAGATCCAGGCAAAGACATCAATCTGTACATCAACAGTCCAGGAGGTTCTGTGACAGCAGGCCTTGCTATATATGATACGATGCAGTACATTAAATGTGATGTGTCCACGATCTGTATTGGCATGGCTGCAAGTATGGGCTCTTTCCTGCTGTCCGGCGGGACAAAAGGAAAAAGACTGGCGCTTCCGAATGCGGAGATCATGATCCATCAGCCGCTCGGCGGTGCACAGGGACAGGCGACAGAGATCCAGATTGCAGCGGAACATATTCTGAAAACCCGCCGGAAACTCAATGAGATTCTGGCAGCAAATACAGGGCAGACATTGGAGACCATCGAAAAAGATACAGACAGAGATAACTTTATGTCTGCAGAGGCAGCAAAGGAATACGGTTTAATTGATGAGGTCATCACGAGCCGGTAAAAGAAACAGGGGCTGTCCCCGGATGGGGCATCCCCTTTCCGTGTTTCTGATTAAGAAGTTCAGAAAACCGGGAAGTATAATAGATGAGGTGCGAGAATGGCTTTAAAAGAAGATGTAGTGAGATGTTCCTTCTGTAACAAGACGCAGTCCCAGGTCAGAAAATTGATCGCAGGCCCGAATGGAGCTTATATTTGTGATGAGTGTATCGAGATCTGCGCTGAGATTATAGAAGAAGAATTCGAGTATGAAAATGAAAACAGCGGGCTTGCAGATATCAATCTGCTAAAGCCGGAGGAAATAAAAAGTTTCCTGGATGATTATGTGATCGGACAGGAAGAAGCCAAGAAAGTACTTTCCGTAGCTGTTTATAACCATTACAAACGGATAAAAGCGGAGAAAGACCTTGGCGTGGAACTGCAGAAAAGCAATATTCTGATGCTCGGACCAACCGGAAGCGGAAAGACATTGCTTGCGCAGACGCTTGCAAAAGTACTGAATGTACCGTTTGCCATCGCGGACGCCACAACACTTACAGAGGCCGGGTATGTCGGGGAAGATGTAGAAAACATTCTTCTCAAGATCATTCAGGCGGCGGAAGGAGATATTGAAAAGGCAGAGTATGGTATTATTTATATAGATGAGATTGACAAGATCACGAGAAAGTCTGAAAACCCATCCATAACAAGGGATGTATCTGGAGAAGGTGTGCAGCAGGCTCTCCTGAAGATTGTGGAGGGGACGATTGCTTCTGTTCCTCCTCAGGGAGGCAGAAAACATCCGCATCAGGAACTGTATCAGATCGATACGTCCAATATCCTGTTCATATGCGGAGGTGCTTTCGAAGGGATTGATAAGATCATCGAAAAGCGGATCGATCAGAAATCTATTGGATTCAACGCAGACATTGCTTCCAAACACGAAGACAATCTTGATCGGCTTTTGAATCAGGTTCTTCCTCAAGATCTTGTAAAATACGGGTTGATTCCGGAGTTCGTGGGCCGTGTACCTGTCGTTGTGGCTCTCGAATCCCTGGATCGTGACGCCCTGATCAAGATATTGACAGAGCCAAAGAGTGCCATTGTGAAGCAGTATCAGAAACTTCTCGAGCTTGATGGCGTAGATCTGAAATTTGATACGGCTGCCCTCGAGGCGATCGCAGACCGCTCAATTGCACGGAAGACAGGGGCAAGAGGGCTGCGTGCTATCATGGAAAATATTATGATGGACATCATGTATAGGGCACCGTCAGATGAGAGCCTGAAAACCTGCATCATCACAAAAGAAGTTGTGGATGGAACGGGGCTTCCAAAGACGGAGCATATAGAGACAGAATCTGAAAGTGCATAACAAGTCTGTACAGACAGCAGACTACGCGAAGGAGTGCAGGTAAGTGTTTACCTGCACTTGCTCGCTTTATATGGAGGAAAATATGACAGAATACAAGAGACAAATACCAATGATACCATTGAGAGGGCTGACGGTCGTTCCTGGTATGGTAGCACAGTTTGATATCGGCAGAGAAAAATCCGCTCAGGGAATAAAAAATGCGATGCTGAATGACCAGCAGATCTTTCTCGTCCGTCAAAAGGATGAAGAGATGGAGGAGCCGGTTATCAAGGATATGTACAGGGCAGGGGTTCTCGCCGAAGTAAAACAGATCGAACACAAATCAGGCAGCTCACTGCGCGTCATGGTGTACGGCAAAAAAAGAGGAATTTTGAGCGCGATGCATGATTTGGGGGAATTTTGGGAAGCGGAAATCTCTTTTCCGGAAGAGGAAAAGCCGGAATTGCCGGATGATATCACAGAAGAAGGGATGAAAGAGGTCCTTATCCATTGCCTGGAAGAGTACAGAGAAAAGACAAGACAGATTCCTCTTGGCATTATGATGGAGATCGAAAAGACAGAGGATGTCTATCAGATGGTGGATGAGATTGCGGCAAACGTACATTTTTCTCCTGATGAACTGCAGGAGATTCTCGATGGTAAAGAGCCATTGGAGAGGTATTACCTCGTGGCGTCCAAGCTTGAAGAGAAAGCGAAGGAAGTTGATATTCGGGATGAGATTGACCGCAATGTAAAGGAGCGCATCGATAAGAACCAGAGAGAATATATCTTGCGGGAACAGATGAAGTATATCCGGGAAGAGCTGGGAGAGGACGGGCCTCTTTCTGATGCGGAAGAATTTGAGAGACAGGCAGAAAGCCTGGAAGCCCCGAAAGAAATAAAAGAGAAGATAGAAAAAGAGATCAGGCGTTTCCGTAATATCGGAAATAATCCGTCCGAATCGGGGGTTATCCGTACATATATTGAGACGATGCTGGAGATGCCGTGGGACAAAAAGGCCCCGGAATACACAGATATCGACCACGCGAAAGAAGTTATGGAGGCAGAACATTATGGATTGTGGGAGGTAAAGGAGCGGGTGCTGGATTACTTGGCTGTTCACAGTCTTACAAAGCAGAGTGGAACGCCGATTCTTTGTCTGGCAGGTCCTCCTGGTACAGGAAAGACGTCTATCGCCCAATCTCTTGCCGAGGCGCTGAAAAGGCCGTATGTACGCATTTCGCTTGGGGGAATCCGTGATGAAGCAGAAATACGAGGACACCGCAAAACGTATGTTGGGGCGATGCCGGGCAGAATTGCCGATGGAATCCGAAAAGCAGGAGTGAAAAATCCAGTGCTTCTCCTGGATGAGATAGACAAAGTCAGCACAGATTACAGAGGAGATACTTTTTCCGCACTTTTGGAAGTGTTGGATGGAGAACAGAATAAAAAATTCCGTGATCACTACCTCGAAGTACCTTTAGATCTTTCGGAAGTCGTATTCGTGACAACGGCCAACACACTCCAGACGATTCCGAGACCGCTTCTTGACAGAATGGAAGTGATCCAGGTATCCAGCTATACGGAAAATGAAAAATTTCATATTGCAAAAGAACATCTGCTTGAAAAACAGATTGAAGGCCATGGACTTTCCGGAGGGCTTCTGTCTGTCTCAGATGGCGCGCTTCGCAGAATGATACGATATTATACGAAAGAGGCAGGTGTCCGAAATCTGGAGAGAACATTGAGTGATGTGTGCAGGAAAGCGGCAAGGGAAATATTGGAGACAAAGAAAAAGAGCATTCGAGTTACAGAGCGGAATCTTTCTAAATATCTCGGAAAAGAAAAATACAGGTACCAGATGGCCAATGAGAAAGATGAAGTGGGAATTGTGCGGGGACTTGCATGGACAAGTGTTGGCGGCGATACCCTTCAGATAGAAGTCAATGTTCTCCCAGGAAAAGGAAAACTGATGCTGACAGGACAGATGGGGGATGTGATGAAAGAATCAGCCCAGACAGGGATCAGTTATATTCGTTCAGTCAGTGGAGAATATGGTATCCCGGAAGACTTTTTTGAGGAACATGATATTCATGTGCATATTCCGGAAGGAGCTGTTCCAAAAGACGGACCATCGGCAGGGATCACGATGGCGACCGCGATTCTTTCCGCAGTTGCAGATATCAAAGTAAGGGCAGATGTGGCGATGACAGGCGAGATCACGCTTCGTGGCAGAGTACTTCCGATCGGCGGGCTGAAAGAAAAGCTCCTGGCGGCAAAAAATGCAGGAATGAAACGAGTGATTGTCCCAGCAGAAAACGAGAAGGATGTGGAAGAGATTTCCCAGGAAATTACGAAAGGACTGGACATTAAGTATGTCTTCCGGATGGAAGAAGTGCTGCGGTACAGTCTTGTTCAGAAATAGTAAGGAGGAAAAAAATGGTCATAAAGAATGTTGAGCTTGAGACGGTATGCGGAATCACAAGCAGACTCCCAGAAAACGAAAAACCGGAGATTGCATTTGCAGGGAAATCAAACGTAGGGAAGTCTTCTCTCATCAATGCGCTCATGAACAGAAAATCTCTGGCCAGGATTTCAGCAACACCAGGAAAAACCCAGACGATCAACTTTTACAACATCAATCAGGAGCTTTACCTTGTAGACCTGCCAGGATATGGATATGCCAAAGTATCCGAAAAGGAGAAGATCGCGTGGGGCAAGATGATTGAACGTTACTTGCATGAATCGAAACAATTGAGAGCAGTCTTCCTCCTGATCGACATCCGGCATGATCCGTCAGCCAATGACAAGATGATGTATGAGTGGATTTTGAATCAGGGATATCAGCCGGTTATCATTGCCACAAAACTGGACAAAATAAAGAAAAGCCAGATACAAAAGCAGCTTAAGGTTCTCAGACAAGGCCTGGGGCTTGTAAACGGCACTACCATTATACCGTTCTCTGCACAGACAAAACAGGGAAGAGATGAAATCTGGCAGTTTGTTGACAGAGAAGTGTTTGGAAAAGAGGACGGGGAGGAATAACCGTATGGAACCGGAGAAAAAGAAAGATGGAGAAAGACCTTATTGGAAAGTTGCTGCCAGCTTGTTTTTCAGTTTGCTTGGAACAGTTTTATTCCTTGTGATCGGCATCAAGGCACTGACATATTTTATGCCATTTGTGATTGGATGGTTTATTGCCTTTCTGGCATATCCGCTTGCCGGATGGCTCGAGAGAAGGCTGAAGATCAAGAAAAAGCTTGGATCGGCTCTTATCATGATCTTTGCAATCGGAGCAGTGGCAGGACTTGGATATTGGGGCGTGAGCAAGCTTGTCCGGGAAATTCAGATGGTAATCAGCAATGCACCGGATCTTTACCAGGATTTGGAAATTGGACTTAGGGAGATTGGAGATAAATTCCAGGGAATCTACCGTATGCTGCCGGAAGGTGTGCAGACGGGCTGGAACTCCCTTGTGTCAAACATGGACGAGGAGATCGGCAAGCTGATCGGAAGTATAGGAAATCCGGCTATGCAAGTGACAGGGAATGTGGTAAAGAGGATTCCCAGTATTCTGGTTGCAGTTATCGTGACGCTTGTAGCTGCCTATTTCTTTATCGCCCAGCGTGAGGAGGTTATCCAGTGGAGCAAAAAAATCGCTCCAAAGGCTGTACAGGAAAGAATGTCTATGGTAATTTACAATTTAAAGTACGCTGTGGGAGGATATTTTAAGGCCCAGTTTAAGATCATGGCAGTTGTAGGACTGATATTGCTGGCCGGATTTTTTATCCTGAAAGTGGAGTATGCTCTTCTCTTGGCAGTGCTGATCGCCTTTCTGGACTTTCTTCCTTTTTTTGGTACAGGGACAGCTCTGATCCCGTGGGCGCTTTATCAGATATTTACAAGTGACTACAGGGAAGCCATCGGACTTTTTATCCTTTATGGCGTGACACAGCTTGTCAGGCAGATCATACAGCCGAAACTGGTTGGGGACAGTGTTGGACTCAACCCGCTTGTCACGCTCTTTCTCCTGTACTTTGGATATAAGCTGGGAGGGCTGCTTGGAATGATACTGGCTGTTCCGATCGGTATGATCCTTATCAATCTTTACAAAGCAGGAGCTTTCGACTACATTCTTGATGATGTAAAGGTTTTGGCAAAGGGGATTGCAAAGCTGCAGGAATAAGAAATAAAAAAGTTTCTATTTATAAAAATATATTTCTATAAAAATAATAATATATCTTAAGAAAGCTTTGATATCAAATAGTTAGGAGAGTAAATATGCCTAAAGTACAGATGACCACGCTTGGATATATTGAAAAGGACGATTCTTATCTGATGCTGCACCGGGTAAAGAAAAAAAATGACGTCAATCAAGATAAATGGATTGGTATCGGCGGAAAATTTGAGTACGGTGAAAGCCCGGAGGAATGTCTTATCCGGGAAGCCAAAGAAGAGACCGGACTTTTGATAACTTCATGGAAATTCCGTGGAATTTTGACATTCATCTGTGACAAGCAGGATCCGGAGTATATCTGCCTGTACACGGCAGATAAATTTGAAGGGGAATTGAAAGAATGTGGAGAAGGCACTCTGGAGTGGATTCGGAAAGAAGAGGTTTTGAATCTGAATCTCTGGGAAGGAGATAAGATCTTTTTCAATCTTATCGCGAAAGACGCACCTTTCTTTTCCCTGAAGCTCGCGTATGAGAATGACAGTTTGAAAGAAGCTGTGCTTGACGGGAAAAAAGTGCTTGTAGCCCGCTGAAAAGTGTGATATGCTAAAAAAACTTCCACCTGTCTTATCAGGAGAGGACAATAATGATTCTGTAATTAAGAAAAGAAAAATGAGAAATGATAGAGGCGCGGTTTTCATCAGTATGTTTTGCTTCAGACGGACCATCTGCAAAACAGAAAGGGGAAACTGCCGAAGACAGATTTCGAGGCCGTGAGAAAGCTGTCTGGGCCGCTCGCAGAATATGCGGCGGACTGTCACGGATGTGGAGTGCTATCATAGGCTTGGATCGTAATGAAGCCGTGAGTGTGTCTTTCTGCATGCTCACGGCTTTTTGAATGATGTCATACAGAAAGTGCAGCAGGGAGGTGGGGAGTTAAAGTGGGAAAATCCACTTTGTTTTCAAAAACAGACTTCAAAAGAGAATGGGAGGAGAAAAGAAGATGAGAAAAACTAAAAGAAGAGTTTTAGGCAGCCTGTTTTTGCTTTTTATGATGACAGCGGCTTTTTCCGTGACAGTTTTTGCAGGCGATGGAGAAACTGTAAAGCCGGATATGTATGCGACGTTTTGGTCACTTATTCCGCCGGTGGTAGCGATCGGACTAGCCCTGATCACGAAAGAGGTGTACAGTTCCCTTTTTATTGGGATCCTAGTGGGCGGTATTTTTGCTGCGGACTTCAGTTTTGAAGGAACAGTCAAACATGTGCTGGATGGGGGGATCGTCAAAGTATTAACGGATTCGGCCAACGTGGGAATTCTGGTATTCCTTGTGATCCTCGGCGTCATCGTCAGCATGATGAACAAAGCCGGAGGATCCGCCGCATTTGGCGAATGGGCAGGAGGAAAGATCAAAGGGAGAGTGGGCGCGCAGCTCGTCACAATTATTTTGGGAGTCCTGATCTTTATCGACGACTATTTTAACTGTCTGACAGTTGGGAGCGTGATGCGTCCGGTCACAGACCGACATAATATTTCCAGAGCTAAGCTTGCCTATCTGATCGATTCTACAGCGGCTCCGGTCTGCATTATCGCCCCGATCTCTTCCTGGGCAGCTGCAGTATCCAGCTACGTCGAAGGAAAAGATGGCTTTGCTATCTTTATTCAGGCGATCCCGTACAATTTTTATGCCCTCCTTACAATTGTAATGATGGTAGCGATCACAGTCATGAAAATAGAGTACGGACCGATGCGTATGCATGAGCTGAATGCGGTTAAAGGTGATATCTACACGACTCCGGATCGTCCTTATGCGGATGCTGAATCCGAGAAGAAGGAAAATGTAAAAGGGAAAGTGATAGATCTTGTGTTCCCGGTTCTGGCCCTTGTAGTTTGCTGTGTCATCGGAATGATATACACAGGCGGATTTTTCAGCGGGACAGATTTTGTGACGGCATTTTCACAGTGCGTTGCTTCGGAAGGACTTGCTATTGGAAGCTTCTTTGGACTGATCATTACGATTGCCCTTTATTCAGTCCGCCGGGTGCTTCGTTTCCGGGAATGTATGGACTGTATCCCGGACGGATTCAGAGCCATGGTTCCAGCCATTTTGATACTCACATTTGCATGGTCTCTAAAGGCTATGACAGATACTCTGGGGGCGGATGTATTTGTGTCTGAACTTGTCAAGTCGTCGGCGGGAGGATTCATGAATTTTCTGCCGGCCATTATTTTCCTGATCGGGTGCTTCCTGGCATTTGCAACAGGGACAAGCTGGGGGACATTTGGCATCCTGATCCCGATTGTTGTAGCGGTGTTTGAAAATTCCAATCCAACGTTGATGATCATTTCTATATCAGCATGTATGGCAGGAGCTGTGTGCGGAGATCACTGTTCTCCGATTTCGGACACAACAATCATGTCTTCGGCAGGGGCACAGTGCAACCATGTAAATCATGTTTCCACCCAGATCCCATATGCTGTAACGGTCGCATCTGTCAGCTTTGTGACTTATATCATTGCCGGATTTGTGCAGACAGCATGGATCGCACTGCCGGCAGGGATCATCCTGATGATGCTCGTATTGTTGGTAATACGGAAAAAATATGGGAAAGTAGAAGAATAGAAAATACAACTTGGAGTGATATCTGTCCTCATTTTCCAGCATTTGTACGAAAACGGTCATATTGCACAGGAATTCTTGCTGAGAGAGAACAGGAAATGGTATAATAACACAAAAGTGCAGACTAGAAGGAGGAAGGAAAATGAGCGTGGATATCAGCAGGATAAAAAACATCATTGAATCGGGAAAGGCAGTTCTTGGGATCGAGCTTGGTTCTACAAGAATCAAGGCCGTTTTGATCGATGACTGCAATGCTCCGATCGCATCCGGAAGCCATGAGTGGGAAAACAGATATGAGAACGGTGTCTGGACATATTCTTTGGACGATATCTGGAATGGTGTGCAGGCAAGCTATCGGGATATGGTTCAGGATGTCAAAGAAAAGTACGATGTGGATGTGCACAGACTTGGGGCAATCGGATTCAGCGGCATGATGCACGGTTATATGGCATTTGATAAGGACGATAATCTCCTTGTGCCGTTCCGTACATGGAGAAATACGATAACGGAAGAGGCATCAGAAAAGCTGACAGCGCTTTTCAGTTATCATATCCCGCAGAGATGGAGCATCGCGCACCTGTACCAGGCAATGCTAAATGGCGAAGAACACGTAAAAAATGTGACGTTCTTTACCACACTGGCAGGATACATTCACTGGAAACTGACAGGGCAGAAAGTGCTCGGAGTAGGGGAAGCATCCGGAATGTTTCCGATTGATATCGAAACCGGCCGGTTCAATAAAACGATGATCGAACAGTTTGATGAAGCTGCAAAACAAAAAGGATACGACATGCATCTTGCAGAGCTGCTTCCGGATGTGAAGACGGCAGGGGAAGAGGCAGGTATCCTCACGGAAGAAGGAGCAAGACTGCTTGATCCGACAGGAACTCTTGAGGCCGGGATTCCGATGTGCCCGCCGGAAGGTGACGCCGGTACAGGTATGGCTGCAACAAACAGTGTAGCCCGAAGGACAGGAAATGTGTCTGCCGGGACAAGCGTTTTTGCTATGGTGGTGCTGGAAAAAGAACTGTCTTCCGTGTATCCTGAGATTGATCTTGTGACAACTCCGTCAGGAGATCTTGTGGCCATGGTACACTGCAACAACTGCACATCCGATCTGAATGCATGGGTAAATGTGTTCCGTGAGTTTATGGATGCATTCGGAATCAAGGCCGATATGAACGAACTTTATGGAACTCTTTACAGAAAAGCCCTTGAGGGAGAGAAGGATTGCGGAGGACTTCTTGCGTATAACTACTTCTCGGGCGAACATATCACAGGGTTTGAAGAAGGAAGACCTCTTTTTGTGAGAACACCGGACAGCCATTTTAACCTGGCAAATTTTATGAGAGTACACTTGTATACTGCCCTTGGAGCCTTGAAAGTAGGTATGGACATCCTTCTGAAAAAAGAAGGTGTAAAGCTTGATAAGATCTATGGACATGGGGGACTTTTCAAGACGAAAGGCGTAGGTCAGAAGATTATGGCGGGTGCCATCGATGTCCCTGTTTCTGTCATGGAGACAGCGGGTGAAGGAGGAGCATGGGGTATCGCCCTTCTTGCCTCTTATATGATACAGAAAGCAGAAGGAGAAAGCCTGGATCATTATCTGAACGAGAAAGTTTTTGCAGGCGAGACAGGAGAAGAAATGCAGCCGGACAAAGAAGACGTGGACGGATTCGATGCATTTATCGAACGTTACAAAGAAGGGTTCGCTATTGAGCGGGCAGCGGTGGATCATCTGAAATAGCTGGAAAAAACAGAGATAAAAATGAAATGAAAGAAAAAAGTGTGTTTTCGTTATATGAAAATGCACTTTTTTTCTTTTGGTAAAAATGAATGCAGAAAATATGTATGAAGTGAGACGATAAAAAACAATACAACTTCAGAAATACAGACAAAAGGTCAAAGACAAATTTGGATAAGACTCCAACTTGTATTAACAGGTGTTATGGGATATAGTTTAAATATAAGGAAAGAGAGGCTGAGAAGTGGATGCAGAAGAAATATGAAGAGGTCGTGGCATGGATCAAAGGAGAGATGCACGCGGGACGGCTGAAACAAGGGGACAAACTCCCATCAGAGAGTGTGCTGCAGAAACAATTTTCCGTTAGCCGGCAGACAGTAAGGAGAGCGCTTGCTGTTCTGGAAGAAGAGAAGATCACGAGAAGTATAAGGGGAAGCGGAACGTATATCGAGATCCGGAGAAAACAGAAGCAGGAGACGATGCGCATCGCGGTCATGTGTACTTATCTGGACATCTATATCTTTCCATTGATCGTAAAAGAGATGGAAAAAGTCATTTCCGATGCAGGCTATACGCTTCAGATTGCCGCCACGAACAATGCGATTGAAAAAGAAAGGATGATCCTCAAAAGCTTCATCAAGGATAAATCCATCGACGGGCTGATAGCAGAGACGACAAAGAGCGGAATTCCGAATCCGAATCTTGCATTGTACCAGGAGCTGGAACAGATGGGAATTCCGGTTATCTTTATCAATAGCTTCTACAAGGAACTTCGGATCCCTCATGTGAGCCTCAATGACAAGATGGCCGGAAAGATGGTCACACAGCACCTCCTGGATTGCGGACATATGAAAATTGCGGGCATTTTCAAGGCGGACGATGGTCAGGGACATGCGCGGTATGCCGGATATGTCGAAGCTCTTATGGAGGCAGATATCAAAGTCAAAGGGAAACAGATTATATGGATCGATTCCGATGAGTTGGAAGGTATGCGAGAAGACTGTGGAAGGATTTTGCGAAGGATCCGAAACTGTACTGCCTGTGTCTGCTATAACGACGAGGTGGCGAATAAACTCGTGGGAATCTGTATGGAACAGGGAATCCGGATACCTGAAGACTTGTCTATTGCCGGGATTGATAACTCCGATCTCGCACGATTCTGTGAGATTCCGTTTACCTCAGCGGAAAATCCGATCCGTGAGCTTGGAAAAGTGGCAGGAGAAAAGATACTTGAAAGGATCCGCGGCAATGAAGGCGTGGAATCAGTGGAACTAAAGCCGAAACTGATCATGAGAAATTCGGTAAAGGTCATCACAAATATCTGAAAAGGAGGAGACGAAAGAATGCTGGAACAGTTAAAAAGGGAAGTATATGAAGCAAATATGCTTTTGCCAAAGTATGGTCTTGTGACATTTACGTGGGGGAATGTAAGCGGGATCGACAGAGAGAGCGGACTGTTCGTGATCAAGCCAAGCGGTGTGGATTACGACAAACTGACATGGGAAGACATGGTAGTGCTGGATCTGGACGGAAATCAGGTGGAAGGTACAATGCGCCCATCATCCGATACACCGACCCATCTGGAACTTTACAGAAATTTTCCGGACATGGGTGGGATCGTACATACACATTCGCCGTGGGCGACAAGCTGGGCTCAGGCTGGCAGAGGGATCCCGTGTTATGGAACGACCCATGCGGACTATATGTACGGTGAAATTCCGTGTGTGAGAAATCTCACGAAAGAAGAGATCGAAGAGGCGTATGAAAAAAATACAGGAGTGTTGATCGCAGAACATTTTAAAGACAAAGAGTACATGGCAATGCCGGCAGTGCTGTGCAAAAATCATGGCCCATTCACATGGGGAAAAGATGCACATGAGGCGGTGCACAACGCAGTTGTCCTGGAAGAGGTGGCGAAGATGGCGGCAAGATGTGAGATGATCAATCCGGAAGTTCAGCCGGCACCGCAGGAGCTTCAGGACAAACATTATTACAGAAAGCACGGAGCAGGCGCATATTACGGACAAAAATAAAAATGATATATCATAAAGGAGGAGAAACGATATGTTAAAGAGAAAAGATTACAAGTTTTGGTTCTGTACAGGATCACAGGATCTGTATGGAGATGAATGCCTTGCACATGTGGCAGAACATTCTCAGAAGATTGTGGAAGCACTAAATGCATCCGGAGTACTTCCGTTTGAGATCATCTGGAAACCGACGCTGATTACAAATGAACTCATCAGAAAGACTTTCAACGAAGCAAACACAGATGAAACATGTGCGGGCGTTATCACATGGATGCACACATTTTCCCCTGCAAAATCCTGGATCTTAGGACTTCAGGAATACAGAAAACCGCTGCTTCATCTGCATACACAGTTCAACAAGGAGATCCCGTATGATACGATCGATATGGATTTCATGAATGAAAATCAGTCTGCACATGGCGGACGTGAATTTGGACATATCTTTACACGTATGGATATCGAGAGAAAAGTCATTGTTGGACACTGGTCTGATGTGAAAGTACAGGAGAAGATTGCATCCTGGATGCGGACAGCTATCGGTGTCATTGAAAGCAGCCATGTTCGTGTCATGAGAGTCGCAGACAATATGCGAAATGTGGCTGTAACAGATGGCGATAAAGTGGAAGCACAGATCAAATTCGGATGGGAAGTGGATGCATATCCGGTCAATGAGATCGCAGAAGCAGTTCAGGATGTAAATGAGGGGGACGTAAATGCCCTTGTGGAAGAATATTATGACAAATATGATATCCTCCTGGAAGGAAGAGATCCGGAAGAATTTAAAAAGCACGTGGCAGTGCAGGCACAGATTGAAATCGGATTTGAACGTTTCCTGGAAGAAAAGAACTATCAGGCTATCGTCACACATTTCGGAGATCTTGGCAGTCTGAAGCAGCTCCCGGGACTGGCAATCCAGAGACTGATGGAAAAAGGATACGGATTCGGAGGAGAAGGAGACTGGAAGACAGCAGCTATGGTCCGTATCATGAAGATCATGACAGAAGGAATGAAGGACGCCAAAGGAACATCTTTCATGGAAGATTATACATATAATCTTGTCCCTGGAAAAGAAGGAATCCTGCAGGCACATATGCTGGAAGTTTGTCCGTCCATTTCGGAAGGACCGATCGGCATCAAAGTAAATCCGCTGTCTATGGGAGACAGAGAAGACCCGGCAAGACTTGTATTTACATCAAAAGAAGGACCGGCCATCGCGACATCCCTGATCGACCTGGGAGACAGATTCCGCCTCATCATCAACGATGTGAACTGCAAGAAGACTGAAAAACCGATGCCGAAACTTCCTGTAGCAACTGCATTCTGGACACCGGAACCGAATCTTGAGACAGGGGCAGAAGCATGGATCTTAAGCGGAGGTGCTCATCACACGGCATTTTCATATGACCTGACATCAGAACAGATGGGAGACTGGGCTGCTATGATGGGAATCGAAGCGGTATATATCGACAAAGATACAACGATCCGCAATCTGAAGAACGAACTTCGCTGGAACAGCGTTGCATATCGCAAATAGATCGGAAAATCAACAGAAAGTCCTGCAATGCAGCATCGCTGCGGTGCAGGACTTTCTCCTTTTCATAAAAAGGATTTTGATGTAAAATGAAAAGAGAACAGTGGAAGAAAGGACTGCCGGCAAGGCAGAAGGTTGCAGACATGAAAAAAACAGAATTTGGAAACACAGCTTCCGGAAAAAAAGCTGTACTTTACACGCTGGAAAATGAAAATGGAATGAGGATTTCCGTGACAGATCTTGGGGCTGCCCTTGTGAATGTTATCGTAAAAGACAAGAACGGAGAAGAAAAAGATGTCGTTCTCGGATACGATGACGCCCAGGGATATGAGGCGGGGACGTCATTTTTAGGGGCTATTGTAGGAAGAAATGCCAACCGGATCGCAGATGCGGCTTTTGAACTGAACGGAAAGAGATATGAGCTTGCAGAAAATGAGAATGGAAACAATCTGCACAGCGGACCGGATTTTTATAATAAGAGACTGTGGGAAGTGAAAAAAGAAAATTCTCATTCGGTTACGTTTGCGCTTTTTAGTCCTGACAAAGACCAGGGATTTCCTGGAGATCTTCGGATGGAAGTTACATATACGCTCACGGAGGACAACGAAGTGAAAATCTCCTACCGTGGCGTGACGTCTGAAGATACGATCATCAACATGACAAATCACAGCTATTTCAACTTGAATGGCGAAGGAATGGAAGATGTAACGAACCATGAAGTGTGGATTGATGCTGATTTTGTCACGAAAATCAGTGCGTCCCTGATTCCGACAGGGGAAAAAATTTCTGTGGATGGAACACCGATGGATTTCAGGGAAAAGAAAGCGATTGGCTGCGGTATTGATGAGCAGGATGAGCAGCTTAGCTTTGGAGGAGGTTATGACCACAACTGGTGTCTGAACAACCGGGGAAAATATAAAAAAGTGGCGGAAGCGACATCTCCGGTAACAGGAATCACGATGGAAGTTTTTACGGATCTTCCGGGAATGCAGATGTATACAAGCAATGCTTTGGAGGAATCTTGCGGAAAAGGGAAAAAGCCGTACGGAAAGCATGCGGCAGTCTGCTTTGAAACACAGTACTATCCGGATGCCATCCATCATGAAAATTTTGAGGCGCCGATCTGCAAGACCGGAGAAGTCTACGAGACGACAACTTCATACAGATTCACGTCGGAAAGATGATGATGCGTTTTCTTGCATTTTAAGAAAAATGTGATATAATATTGTGCAGCTAGTTTGGTAAGACATGGGAATGTGTAAATTTTAGAGACAAACATTCAGTATCAGGAGGATTATCTATCATGGCAAGGAAAAGAGCATTGGCTAAGGTAACTGCAAAAGCAGAAGCAGCAAAAGCAGAAATGCACGAAGCTGCACAAGAAGTAAAGGCAGCAGTGGAAGAAAAGAAAGAAGAAGTAGAAGCTGCTGCAGAAGAAAAAAAAGAAGAAAAGACGGCAAAGAAACCGGGCAGAAAACCGGCCAAAAAAGAAATTAAAGTAAAAACATATGTTCAGTATTTCGGAAAAGAAGTAGAACAAAAGGAAATGATCGCAGCAGTGAAGAAAGACTGGACAAAGGCATCCGGGAAAAAGGTCGGAGATATCAAAGAGATCAATCTTTATGTAAAACCGGAAGAAGCGGCAGTTTACTATGTGGTAAACGGAACCGATTCCGGAAAGGTTGCATTTTAATATCGGAAAAAAATATGGAAAAAGCGCTGTATGGCCCATGTGCGGGGATACAGTGCTTTTTTTGGCATTGCGGATATCAGAGATTTGTATTACAATGATTTTACAGGATTAAAGCAGAAAAGCACAAAGGAGAGATGCGCATGGATTATATAACACAGACTGTGGAGAATATCGGACAACGGATTTTTGAGACAGAGATACAAGATTTTTCTCTTATTGGCTGGATATCAGAAAGGGGCATACCGGTTGGAGCTGTACTGGGTGCAGTGGCGCTCCTAATGTTGTTTGCAGGGGCAAAGTGCAGGAGAGTTTTGTTTGGAATCCAGGGACTGGTTGTAGGGATAGCAGGAGGATTTACAGCTGGCTGGTTCCTTGGGCTTGATGGTATGAGCCTTCTGGGAGTGAGCGCTGCTGTGGGAATCGTGCTGTGCGTTCTCGAGGCAGTATTCCTGAGATTTGGAGCATTTTTCTTTGCAGTGTGTACGGCAGCAGGAAGCGTCGTTCTGCTCGTCCCTGATCCATCCTGGATCGTATGGGCCATCGGGGGAGCAGTCGGCATCGTCTTTGGGATCCTGACTGCGGTGTTTTTAAATCCACTTATTATACCGGTTACAGGAATCGCTGGCAGTGTGATGGGGGGAGCGGCCCTCACGGCTTTCATCGATCCATCAAACAGGATAGTTTTATATTTGTCCTGTCTTGTTTTGGCGATAGTTGGGATTACAGTTCAGTACATCGTGGAATACAGAAAGATTGCCAGAATTGAAAGAAAAAGGGCAGGAGAGATCCGGAAGAAAAAATCTGTGGAGTCTGAGATCGAGAGTGCAAGAAGCGTTTTGGATATTGATGAAGAGACAGAAACGCAAGAGTAGATGAAAATTGAGAAAAAAGAGAATCGCATTGCTAGTTTTCTGGCAAAAGGGTATAATAAGCCTATAGTAAAGGGGGCTTGTATATGAAGATTGATATGCATTGTCATGTAAAAGAAGGTTCGATCGACAGCAAGGTGGGGCTGGAAGAATATATCGAGAAACTGATGGACAACGGTTTTGACGGGATGGTAATCACAGACCACGATACGTACAATGGCTACCGTTACTGGAAACAAGAGATCAAAGGAAAGAAATACGAAAAATTTGCTGTGTTTAAAGGCATAGAGTATGATACGCGCGACGCGGGACATTTTCTTGTCATTATGCCGGAGGGAAGGAAAATGAGGCTTTTGGAAATGCGGGGAATGCCTCTGGCGATGCTTATCGATCTCGTACACAAAAACGGAGGAATTCTTGGACCTGCTCATCCATGCGGGGAGAAGTATTTAAGTTTTACGAACACAAAACGGTTTTACAAATCTCCGGAGTTGATCAAGAGGTTTGATTTTGTGGAAGTGTTCAATGCGTGCGAGTCGATGGAATCCAATACCGGGGCGGTAAAGTTCGCAAAAAAATACGGAAAACCGGGGACCGGAGGAAGTGATGCCCATAAGATAGAGTGCGTGAGTACGGCGTACACGCTGATCGATGGATATGCCACTTGTGAGACGGAACTGATCGATCTGATCAGGAAAGGAAAGATCATGGAAGCCGGAGGCAGATTTTACGAAAAGACGGTAAAAGACAAGATCGGAAAAGTAAATAAGCTGCTCGTATACAGTTTCTGGTTTTATAATAAGGGCGGCGAGCTTCTGAAAAGAAGAAGCCGTCACAAAAAGATGAAAGTGGAAAGTCCGATCGACCCGATCGATCCGATAGAGATTCCGTATCTCAGAGAAGCGAAAAAAGAAAAAATGCAAAGATGATCAGACTGAAAGGAGCAGAAATGGGATACCAGGGATTAATCAAAAAACAGAAAGAGTTTTTTAAGACAGGAAAGACAAAAAAGACAGCGTTCCGTCTCTTTTATCTGAGAAAGCTTTTGAGATGGATGGATGAAAATGAATCCGATATTATTTGTGCTCTGAATCAGGATCTTGGAAAATCTGAGACAGAGGGTTATATGACCGAGATAGGCATGGTCAAGGAAGAGATCCGGCACACAATGCGGCATCTTGCATCCTGGGCGAAACCAAAGTATGTAAAGACTCCTGTCAGTCAGTTCCCTTCCGCCTCTTTTATCTACAGGGAACCATACGGTGTTGTCTTGATTATGGCGCCGTGGAACTATCCGTTTCAGCTTACCGTGGCGCCTCTGATCGGGGCGATTGCCGCCGGGAACTGCGCGGTATTAAAGCCGTCGGCATATTCGGCGCACACATCGGAGATCATAAAGAGGATGATAAAAGAAGTGTTCCCGTCCTGCTATGTGACTGTGATCACAGGAGGGCGGAAGGAAAATGAAGCGCTCCTGAATGAGAAGTTTGACTATATATTCTTTACCGGAAGTCCCAGAGTGGGGAAATCCGTGATGGAGAAAGCAGCGAGGTATTTAACTCCGGTAAGTCTGGAGCTTGGGGGAAAGAGCCCGTGTATTGTGGATGAGACGGCAGACCTGAAGATGGCTGCCAAGAGGATCGTCTGGGGAAAATTTCTGAATTCCGGACAGACATGCGTGGCACCGGATTATCTGCTCGTGCAGCACAGTGTGAAAAGAAAACTTTTGCATTATATGAAAAGGCAGATACAGAAAATGTACGGGATGGATCCGATTTCCAACCCGGAATATCCAACAATCATCAATCAGAGACATTTTCGAAGAGTATGCGGCCTCATCAATCCGGATAAAGTCGTATACGGAGGAAAATCCGACAGATCCGCTCTCAAGATTGAACCTACTATCATGGACGGTGTCACATGGGATGATGCAGTCATGAAAGAAGAGATATTCGGTCCCGTGCTGCCGGTAATGACATACTATGATCTGAAAGAAGCAGCTGCGGTTATCGATGCACAGCCGAAACCGCTGGCGCTTTATCTGTTTACCAAGGACAAAAAGAAAGAGTCGTACATTGTGAGACGGCTTTCTTACGGAGGAGGCTGCATCAATGATACGGTCGTACATCTGGCGACCCCTTATCTTCCATTTGGAGGTGTCGGACAGTCCGGCATGGGGAAATATCATGGAAAGGCAAGTTTTGATACCTTTACGCATGAGAAGAGTATTTTAAAGAAGTCTCTTCGGGTAGATCTTCCATTCCGGTATCCGCCATTTAAAAAGCATCTGAAGATCATAAAAAAATTTCTGTGAAGAAATAACCGAAAAAAGTAAGAAAAAGCGGGGAGTCCCTTACAAAGTTGGGGCTCCCCGCTAATGTGTGGAATTTGTTTTTTTGAAAATATGTGTCAGAAGAGCAAAAGTCCGATATGGTAGACAAGGAAGGCAAATACCCAGGCAGTCACAAGCTGGAAAGCTGCAAAAGCGATGGTAATACGCATCTTCCCCACTTCCCGGTGGATGGTGGCCATTGTCGCCATACATGGCACATACAGAAGACAAAATACCATAAGTGCATAGGCATTGATGGCTGTAAAGCCCATGGATCCGAGCACCTCTACCATGGAACTCATTCCGGCAGCAGTAGTAATATTGGCGATTCCAAACAGTACGCTGCAGCTTGAGACAACCACTTCTTTTGCGGCGATACCTGAGATTAAAGCTACAATAATCTGCCAGTATCCGAGACCCACAGGGGCAAAAACCGGCTCGATCGCCTTGCCGATGATGGAGCCGAAACTTTCAGAAATATCGGACACCACACCGTGAGGACCGAGATTCATGATGCCCCACATGACAATGGATGCGATGAAGATGACGGTGCCGGCTTTGGAAAGATAATCTTTGACCTTTTCCCACACATAGATGAAAATGGTGTGCGCGTTCGGCGATTTATATTCCGGGAGCTCGATGAGGAGCGTCTGTTCTGCTTTGCTTCCATCAAGTTTCGATACGATAAAAGAGACTGCGATAGCCACAACGATGCCCAGAAGATACAGTGAGTAGCAGACGAGCATCTTATATTTTCCAAAAAACATGGATGAAAACAATACATAAATAGGAAGTCTTGCGCTGCATGACATAAACGGTGTTACAAGGATCGTCTTAAGACGGTCTTTTGGATGTTCCAGTGCGCGGGAAGCCATGACTGCAGGGACAGAGCAGCCGAATCCCAGAAGCAGCGGAATGAAAGCGCGTCCGGAAAGACCCAGGTGTCCCATCAGATCGTCCATGACATATGCGACACGTGACATATATCCACTGTCTTCCAGAAAAGCCAGCGCCAGGAACAGGATGAAGATGTTGGGGAGGAAGGTCAGGATCCCGCCTACTCCGGAAATGATCCCATCCACCACAAGAGACTGCAGGAGCGGGTTTGTACCGGCGGAAGAAAGCGCTCCGGAGACAAGGTCTGAGAACCATACAAGCCCAAGTTCAAAATATCCTTTCATCCAGTCTCCTACTGTGAAGGTAACAAAGAAAACAAAGGCCATGATTGCAAGAAAGATCGGAAGTCCAAGATATTTATCCGTCATGTAACGGTCAATCCTGTCTGTGGAAGCTGCCTTTGCGTCTTTGTTCACAAGCACTTCCTGGATGATTTCTTCTATAAAGTCATACTTCTGATTGATGATATCTTTCTCATAGCTTCGGTCTGCGATCCCGCTCAAGTCTACAGGATGTTGTTTCATGACGGTCTCGTCGTGTTCGAGAAGCTTGATGGCGTGCCATCTTTTGTTTGGCAGATCCGGATTTTCGGCAGTGAGCCGGTCGATGAGGATATCAATCTTGTCCTCTATCATGTCATCGTAAACCATGGCGTATTCATTGTGATGATTGTGCCTGTGTGAGGACTGCTGTTCTTTCTCCGCGTGATGATGGATCAGCGGATCCTGACCGGTCAGCCCTTCGTGGTGCAGGACGGCATGAAGCAGGATAGAAAGACCGGTCTTTTTTCTCGCGGAAACCGGGATACATGGTATGCCAAGCATTTCCGGGAGGCGGTGCAGATCGATCTCCATGCCGCGTTCTTCCACGATATCCATCATGTTGAGTGCAAGGATGACCGGCTTTCCAAGCTCGATGAGCTGCAAAGTCAGATACAGGTTGCGCTCCAGGGAGGAAGCGTCCGCCACATCGATGATGACATCGATATCGCTGCTCATGATGCATTCCCGGGAAACTGTCTCTTCCATCGTGTAGGAAGTTAAGCTGTAAATTCCAGGAAGGTCTGTAAGCTTGATTTTCTGTCCTTCGTATTCTGTCATTCCCTCTTTTTTTTCCACTGTCACGCCAGGCCAGTTTGCAACTTTGAGATTTGCCCCGGTGTAGGCGTTGAAGAGGGTTGTCTTTCCGCAGTTTGGATTTCCGATAAAACCAACGTTTACTGTTTTGGAGTTTGGCATGATACATTTTCCTCCACATCGATATGTTCGGCGATCCTTCTGCCGAGAGCAAAACGTGTGCCGCGGAAACGCACCGTCATAGCTCCCTTCTTGTCATTGTTCAATATCGTAACCGGCGCGCCTTCTGTAAGTCCAAGTGCTTCCAGGCGGCGCTCAAGGGCAAGCTCGAGACGAATGGATTTTACAGTGTAGGTCTGTCGGTTTTTTCCCATTTTCAGATTCATTTCTCTCCTCCTTTGCAAGTGTGCGGCCGGCAGTCTGTCGGAATATGTATAAACCGTGCCGAACTTTGCCGCACTTTAATATTATATAATAAATAATCTGAAGCGTAAACAAAATTGTGAGACGTATACAGCAGGGAAAACCGAATGCGCTCTATTTTTTTCTTGCACATGAATACAGTAATGTGATAAAATATTTAGAAAAGTGACAGAGGAGGCGCGTACAATATGGGAATGACAATGACGCAGAAGATCCTTGCAGCGCATGCGGGACTTGAGTCTGTGGAGGCGGGACAGCTGATCGAAGCGAAATTGGATGTTGTGATGGCGAATGATATTACCGGGCCGATGGCAGTGCCTGTATTCAGAAAGATGGCAGATAAAGTGTTTGACAAAGACAAGGTAGTCCTTGTGCCGGATCATTTTACACCGAACAAGGATATCAAATCTGCCGAGAATTCCAAGTCAATCAGGGAATTTGCAAAAGAACAGGGACTGACTCACTACTATGAGATCGGACAGATGGGAATCGAGCATGCACTTCTCCCGGAAAAAGGAATTACAGTTGCGGGAGAGTGTATCATCGGTGCAGATTCACATACCTGTACATACGGAGCGCTTGGGGCATTCTCTACAGGCGTAGGGACGACAGACATCGCTACCGGCATGGCTATGGGAGAGCTGTGGTTTAAAGTGCCGTCTGCGATTCAGTTTGTGTTGAAAGGAAAACCTGGGAAATTTGTGAGCGGGAAAGATATCATCCTGCACATTATCGGAAAGATCGGGGTAGACGGAGCGCTCTACAAATCCATGGAATTTGTAGGAGAAGGACTTTCCAATCTTTCGATGGACGACCGGTTTACAATGGCAAATATGGCCATAGAAGCAGGTGCAAAGAATGGTATTTTCCTTGTGGATGAAAAGGCGGAAGCGTATATGAAAGAACATTCCGAAAAGGAATATAAGATCTATACTCCGGATGAAGATGCCATCTACGATGAAGTGATCGAGATCGATCTGGCGGAAGTAAGACCGACAGTGGCATTTCCGCATCTTCCGGGGAACGCTCACACGATCGATGAGATCGAGGAGATGGAACCGATCCGGATCGACCAGGTAGTCATCGGATCTTGTACGAACGGGCGGATGGAAGACATGAGAAGAGCGGCGGCTGTCCTGAAAGGACACAAAGTGCATCCGGATGTGAGAGTTATCGTGATCCCAGGGACACAGAAGATTTATAAAGAGTGTCTGAAAGAAGGGATCGCAGAAATCTTTGTAGATGCGGGATGTGCGTTCAGCACGCCGAGCTGCGGCCCTTGCATGGGCGGACATATGGGTGTTCTGGCGGCAGGAGAGAAATGTGTGTCCACTACAAACCGAAATTTTGTAGGAAGGATGGGACATGTGGACTCCCTGATCTATCTGGCCTCTCCGGAGACAGCGGCAGCGAGCGCCATCGCAGGATATATTGCAAATCCAGAGAAAGTAGGTGCATAGAAGATGAAAGCAAAAGGACATGTGTTTAAATACGGGGACAATGTAGATACAGACGTGATCATTCCGGCACGTTATCTGAATTCTTTTGATGCGAAAGAGTTGGCATCCCATGCTATGGTGGATATTGATCCGGAATTCGCAGGCAAAGTAAAGCCGGGCGACATCATTGTGACGAGAAAGAACTTCGGATGCGGATCATCCAGAGAACATGCGCCGCTTTGCCTGAAGACAGCGGGTGTAAGCTGTATCATCGCGGAGACGTTCGCCAGAATCTTTTTCCGCAATTCCATCAACATCGGTCTGCCGATCATCGAGTGCAAAGAAGCGGCTCTGGAGATCGAAGCCGGCGACGAGGTGGAGATCGATTTTGACAGCGGAAAGATTTATGACCGCACGAAAGGAACGGAGTACCAGGGACAGCCGTTTCCGGAATTCATGCAGAAGATCATCTCTGCGGGCGGCCTTGTCAGCTATACAAATGAAAAAGTAAAAAGCGGTTCAAATTAAATGATGGAAAACTACGAGGCGCAGCATTTATGAAGTGCTGCGCCTGTTTTCGACATAGAAGATAATAGAAGATAATTTACAGTGAAAGGGGAAACATTATGAATGAAAAACAGACAAAGGGGAATGCGGCAGCGCTCCTGCCAATCGGAGTATTCCTTGTCATATTTTTGGGGTCCGGGTTTGTCACGGGGGATTTCTACGCGATGCCTGCGATCCTTGCATTCCTGATCGCTCTGTTTGTGGCGTTTATCCAGGACAGAAAACATGATTTCAATCAAAAGATCCATATTATCGCACAGGGAGTGGGAGAGGACAATATCATTACGATGTGTCTGATCTTCCTCTGCGCAGGCGGATTTTCCGGAGCGGTAACGGCAGCCGGGGGAGCAGACAGTACAGTAAATCTGGGACTTTCTATTCTTCCGCCTAATATTGCAGTTGTGGGATTATTTTTGATCGGATGCTTTATTTCCGTCTCAATGGGAACGTCCATGGGGACGATCGCCGCGCTGGCGCCCATCGCCATGGGGATCAGTGAGAAGACAGGATTTGCTCTTCCGATCTGTATCGGAGCAGTCGTGTGCGGAGCGATGTTCGGGGATAATCTTTCCATGATTTCCGATACGACGATCGCGGCAGTCAAGACACAGGGATGTGAGATGAAGGACAAGTTCCGTGAGAATTTTCTTATTGTCCTTCCGGCAGCCATTGTCACAATCCTCATCTTTTTCGTCCTGACAGCAGGAGGGGAATATAAGGTCACAGAAGAGTTGTCTTACAATATCTGGAAAGTAATGCCGTATCTGGTCGTTTTAGTTGGCGCTCTGATCGGATTTAATGTATTTCTCGTTCTGATGACCGGTACTGTCCTGTCTTTGATCATCGGAGCAGTATCTGGATCCATCGCTTTGTCAGACCTGTTTCGGGTAGTGGCGCAGGGGGCGGACGGAACTGGCGGTATCATGGGGATGTATGATATCACGGTCATTTCCATCGTCGTAGCGTGTATCGTGTCGCTTGTAAAAGAAATGGGCGGGATCACATTTATACTGAACCTGATCCGCAAGAATATCCGCGGACAAAAGGGAGGAGAATTCGGGATTGCAGGTCTTGCTCTTCTTGTGGATATGTGTACGGCGAACAATACGGTGGCTATCGTCATGGCCGGCCCTATCGCAAAGGAGATCAGCCAGGAATTTGGGATCGACAAGAAGCGTTCCGCGTCTCTCCTGGATATTTTCACTTCCGTAGGGCAGGGGCTCATACCGTACGGAGCTCAGCTTCTGTCTGCAGCAACCCTGACACAGATTACACCGTTTGAGATCATGCCATATCTGTACTATCCGATTCTGATGGCGGTAAGCTCCGTCTTTTTCATCCTTTTCCGGAGAAGAAAAACGGAGATTTAGCATGATAAAGCGATGAAGCAATTGAATTCCAGCGAGGAATGTGGTATAATTCCCGACAAAATCGTGTGTTTGCTACGCATCAATGAGGAGGAGATGCTATGGAGTTGTTTTATAAAAGTACAAGAAATGAAAATGTGATGCTGACGGCATCGGAAGCGATACTGAAAGGGCTCTCCGACGAAGGAGGACTTTTTGTGCCGGAGAGGATTCCGATACTTCCAGTGGGCATGGAAGAGTTAAAAGAGATGGATTACAGGGAGACTGCATACGTGGTCATGAAGCAATTTCTCACTGACTTCACAGAGGAAGAATTAAAAAGCTGTATTAAGAACGCATATGATGAAAAATTTGATACGGAGGAGATCGCGCCGCTTGCAAAAGTGGATGAGGTCTATTACCTCGAGTTGTTCCACGGTGCGACGATCGCCTTCAAAGATATGGCGCTTTCTATTCTTCCTCATCTTTTGACGACGGCGGCCAGAAAAAATAATGTCAAAAATGAGATCGTGATCCTTACAGCAACATCCGGAGACACAGGGAAGGCAGCCCTGGCGGGATTCGCTGATGTGGAAGGCACAAAGATCATCGTCTTTTATCCGAAGGACAGAGTCAGTGAAGTGCAAAAACTTCAGATGGTCACACAGAAGGGGGACAATACTGCAGTAGTAGCAATCCATGGAAACTTTGACCAGGCTCAGAGCGGTGTGAAGGCTATGTTTGAAGATAAAGAGATGAAGGAAAAGATGGAGAAAGCAGGATATCAGTTCTCCTCGGCTAATTCCATCAATGTGGGACGACTTGTACCGCAGATCGTCTACTACGTCTACGCCTACGCTAAACTTTTGAAAAACGGAGAAATCCAGGAAGGGGAAAAGATCAATGTGGTAGTTCCGACAGGCAATTTTGGCAATATTCTTGCAGCCTGGTTTGCCGGGCAGATGGGTATTCCGATTGCAAAGCTTATCTGCGCATCCAACGAAAACAAAGTGTTGTTTGACTTTTTTGATACCGGCGTCTATGACCGTAACCGGACATTCATTTTAACGGAATCGCCTTCTATGGATATTCTGATTTCCAGCAATCTGGAACGCCTGATCTATCTGGTTTCTGGAAGAAACACTGGAAAAAACAGAGAGCTGATGGAGGAATTAAAAGAAAAGGGCAGGTATGCCATCAGTGACAAGATGAAGGCAGAACTATCTGGTTTTGCTGCAGGATATGCCTCCGAAGAAGAGATGAGGCATGCCATCCATGATACGTACAGGAATACTGGATATGTATTGGATCCTCATACTGCCGTGGCGTCTGCGGTATATAAAAAATACCGGAAGGAAAGCGGGGACGAGACAAAGACGGTCATTGCTTCCACAGCAAGTCCATATAAATTTGCAAAAAGTGTTCTCCATGCAATCGATCCGGACAAATATGCCGGAAAAAGCGGACTCTCCCTGATGGACGACTTGAAAGAAGTGTCCATGACAGAGATTCCAAAGGCGGCGGAGGAGATACGCAATGCACCGATCCGTCACACGGCAGAATGTGATGTGTGCGATATGAAAAAAACAGTGGAAGAAATATTGGGATTGAGGTAATCATTTATGAACAGTTTTGATTTGATATGGGGAATCGTAGGAACGGTCTGTGGGATTTACTGTATCGTGGGATGGTACCGGATGGTAAAAAAAGGGACCATTTGTACGACTGTACTCCTTCCAAAGGATATCAATGTAAGAAAATGTAAAAATCAGGAAGAATACCGGAAAAAGGCTGCGCCGAAACTTTTGGTTCTAGGGATTGCACTTCTGATTGTCGGAATCTTTGATTTTGTGACAACGTATACGGAGACGAGAACAAATCTTGGAGTGTGGATTTCCCTTGGGATTCTGCTTATTGTTCTTGTATGGTTTATGATCACTACTTCGAGGCTGCGAAAAGAATATTTTGATATGTAATGTATGGGGGCTCAACAGAGCTCCCTTTTGTTATCCACGTGGGTATTGCGTATTGTGGAGAGGAAGGGAAAAGGGTATAATGAAAATAAAAAGGGAGAAAACATATGGGGAAAGAATATCAAGAAAATGCTGCGGCAGCAGTCATTGAAGAAGTCAATAAGGCAGTCATAGGAAAAGAGGAATGTGTAACGAAGGTCATGGCGGCTATTTTGGCGGGAGGCCATGTATTGATTGAGGATATTCCGGGAGTCGGAAAGACAACCATGGCGATGGCTTTTTCAAAATGCATGGGGCTTGACAGAAACCGGGTACAGTTTACTCCCGATGTCCTTCCGGCGGATATCGTGGGATTTTCCCTGTATGACAAAATCACAGGAAAATTTACCTATCAGCCTGGAGCCGTCATGTGCAACTTGTTTCTGGCAGACGAGATCAACAGAACATCCCCAAAGACACAGTCTGCACTTCTGGAAGTGATGGAAGAAGGTACTGTAACGGTAGACCAGATTACAAGAAAAGTCCCGGATCCGTTCATTGTCATTGCTACAGAGAACCCATATGGTTCCGCGGGAACGCAGATGCTTCCGGAATCACAGCTTGACCGTTTCATGATCTGCATTTCTATGGGATATCCGGATATTCAGACAGAGATCGATATCGTGAAGGGGAATCAGAAAGGAAATCCGGTGGAACAGATCCGTCCTATCATCGGAAAACAGATGTTGATAGAAATGTGCAGTGAAGTGGAGGATATCTATATACATGATGCGATCTATGACTATATCGGGAGGCTTATCGGTGCTACAAGAGAACATCCTATGGTTCGTATGGGGATAAGCCCTCGGGGAACCATTGCCCTTGCCAAAGTGACGAAGGCCATGGCATACCTGAGCGGAAGAGATTACTGTATTCCGCAGGACGTTGCCGAAATTTTCCCGAATGTGGCAGTCCACCGTATTTTTGTAAACGCCAAGGCAAGGGCCGTACAGATAACGTCACGGGATGTGATAAAGGAAGTCTTGGCAAAGACGGAGAAGCCGTCTGTGAGGAAAGGACACTGAATATGAAAAAGGCCGTATATTTCAGCATTATGCTTCTTACCGTTTATCTGAATCTTGTATATGAATGGGAAGAAGGGACTTCCGTTCTTTCCGTGGAGATTCTCTTCCTTTTGTTTCTGTATGGAACGGTGCGGTTATGGAAGGGGAAGATTGCTGTTCTGCCTGTGGGAGGATTTCAGATCGCAGAGGAAGGAGAGCATTTGGATATCCCCTTTATTGTAGAAAACAGGGGAAAGGTGCGTACACCGGATATCCGGTTCCGGATCAGAGGACAAAGATTTTTCGTAAACAGCCTGGAGAAAAGAAGAAAACAGACGGTTCTCTGTCCTTTCGAGGCGGAAGGGTGTGGCAGACAGATACTTTTGCCGGAAAAAATCTGTGCGGCGGACGCCCTTGGAATGTTCTGGATTCCCCTTCGGAAAGCAGAGAGGGAGGCTGCAGAAATCCGCGTAATACCGAAGTGTTACCCTGTGTTTGCAGAGATTACCAAGGCGACCCGAAATTTTCTTGTGGAAAGTGATGAGTACGACAAAGACCGGGGCGGGGACGATAGTTCCGAGGTGTTTGACGTCCGTTCTTATCGTCCGGGGGACAGGATTTCAAGAATTCACTGGAAGCTGAGCGCACGATCAGATGAGCTTTACATGAAGGAGTTCAGCTGTCCCATCGGCGCTTCGGTTATTCTCTTTCTTGGACGGAAAGATGAGGAAAAGGGAGAGGAGAATCAGCAGGACTTTCTCCGGATAGCCGTGTCGGCGGGACGGGCCATACTTGACGAGGAATGTTGGTTTTATACTGTCTGGAAGGAGAAGCGTACGGGCAGGTGGGTGCGCAGATTGATCAAAGACGAAGAAACGTATTATGAATGGCTTGTAGCGCTTGCAGGAGTCGGAGTGTCTGATTTTGACCGGATCGACGAGGAAGAGTACAGACACGAGTTTCACGAACCGTATCGATCGGCCCTCTTTGTTCAGGATAACCTGACCATCAGTGGGACGTTCCAGGAGGAAATCCGGTTCCAGCGGGACAAGGTAAAAGAAAAACTGGCAGAAACTGTACTGATTATTTAAGACAGGGGAAATATGAGTAAAAAGAGAAAAAAACAACAGACAACGATCCAGCAGGGGCTGATGAGCCTTTTTGCGGCCGCAGCTGCCGGCATGGCGTTGATTCGGGCGGTAGTCTCCGTGACCGGATTTTACTTTTTTGTTCCGGTCATCATGTTAGGGACTGTGATTGGGATGGCTGCCTGGCTTCCATATGTGCTGACAAGACAGAAGAAACTATGTATTCTGCTTGGAGTGGCTCCTTTTGCGGTAATATCTGTACTTTTGAGAGGAAAGCTATGGAACATCCTTGCAGATGGGATCGTTCTGCCGATTTTTGAAAGTATGGATACTTATTTTCGGAATAATATGTATCCGGCAAAAAAGGTGTCCGCTTTTGGGACGGTGGAAATGACTTTCGGAATATTGTTTCTCTGCCTTGCCATCCTGTGTTTACTGATGATTCTCTGGGGGTATCGGGGGCAAAAAGTGACCGGGATCCTTCTTGTGGGATGTATCTGCGCACTTCCGTTTTTGACAGGAAATACACTGGATGGAGCTGGAGCGCTGGCGGCGGGGCTTTCGGTGCTGTTCCTCGTCATGCCAGACCGGAAAAGGGCTGGCTGGTATGTGATAGTCACAGCTGCGGCTGCCGTCTTTGCGGGAATGTTTTTCCCGAGGATCGTGTTGGATCAGATATTTCAAAACCCGGTTCCGATCTGGGAATATGCAGAGTCTTTTGTTTACGGGGACACGGCGGCAGGAGGCGTGTCGGACGGTCGGCTTGGAGATGTGGAAGAAGTGAGAGAGAGCGGGAGAGATCAGCTGGAGATTGTCCTTTCAGAGTTTCCAGAGCAGACATTGTATCTCCGGGGATACGTCGGCGTAGTCTATGAAGATAATGAGTGGAAAAGAACCCGTGATACAGGAGGACTGGGGGAAAATGAGCTGGCCAGGCAGAGAGAAAGGGAGTTCACACGGGCTTCGGACAATGCGGGATATTATGGATGGCAGACGATGAAAACAGAGATCCGAAGGCTTGGGGCAAACAGCAGATATGCATACATTCCGTATATCAGCAGAGGAGATCAGTCATACTATTATGATCTGTATGCAGAAGGGAATGCCTCAGACTACGAGGCGGACACTGTGCTTGTGCAGGAAGTGACAGATCTGGAATATTTCCCTTCTTTTGAAGATACAGGCGAGGATCAGGAGTATCTAGAAACCATAAGAGATCTTTATACGGAAGTGCCAAAGGAGACGGAACAGCTTTTTGATGATATGGCAGGAAGCGTGTACGAGACAGATATTGTTTCCATGGCCGGAAATATCCGCGATCAGCTGGGAAATATGGCTATTTATACGAAAAGCCCGGGAAGGATGCCTAGAGGGGAAGATTTTCTTACATGGTTTGTGGAAAATCAGAAGGGCTACTGTGTCCATTTTGCATCCGCAGGAGTCATGCTGTTTCGCATCAATGATGTCCCTGCACGTTTTGTATCGGGGTATGTGGCCAGACCGGAACAGTTTGAAGAGACAGAGGACGGAACATACAAAGCGGTGCTTGACGACAGCATGGCACATGCATGGCCAGAAAACTATGTGGATGGACTTGGGTGGATGCCTGTGGAAGTGACTCCTTCTGCCGGGATACCTGCTGGAATATCGCAGGAGAATGGTCAGGCCGAGACGCCGCAGGAGCCAGATACGCCATCTCCTCAGGACACACCGGAACAGCCTTCGGAAGTTCCTCAGACGGATCCGGCTGCCACATCGGAGGATGATCCGGGGCAGAATACGGAAAATCCTGGAAGCGGTATCTCTGTGCGGGAAAAAAGAAATCTGTATGCTTCATGCGGAATCGGGATTTTGCTTGTAGGAGTTGGTGCCGCAGCTGTTCTCCTTCGTGAGCGGAGGTGGCGAAAACTCAGGAAGAACCGGGACAAACAAGGACACTACCTGGATATATACAGATTCCTTTTCGATCTGCTTTCCTGGAAGCAAAAGGGGAAAGAACTTTCGGAAGACGTGCAGGAGACGGCTGAGATACTGGAAAAAATATATGGGATCCCACGGGAAGAAAGTGAGGTTGTTCTGGAAAAAGCCTACGAGATTGTTTTTGGAAATGGAAAAGCAAACCGACAGCAGCAGAGAAATCTCTGGAAAATATGTGAAAACGTCAGAAAGCAAATACAAAGAAATCTCAGCTTTTCGGAAAAGATTTCCTTTCTTTACAGGAAAGGATTTTAAATAAATATTGAAACATGTGGGATAATACGTTATAATAAATACAAACCTGAAATGTACGACAACTCTTGTAATTTTGAACCTACAATACTTTAAACGGGATTCCTATATCTCTGTAATATGTCAGGCCTCAGCGCGATCCAGTGGAAGACAGAAAAGCAGATGCGGTTGCCCACCTAGCAGACTGCTAGGAGTCAAAATACAGGAGCCGGCATTTTGGGGAATCTGCAAAAGATAAGGAGCAGTCGTTTTACGGCTGCTCTTTTCAGTATAGTGAAAATCATTTGGACAAAGACATATACAAAGTTTTCAAGTCATACATTAAGAGAAAAGAAACGGACAAGGTGCACACGATGAGGAATAATTGGAACGGAAGATTTCTCTATTATTTTGGTGGGCTGATCCTGGCGCTTTTTTTCGTTGCGGGACTTATACATACAGTGACTGGAAATGCTACCGGGGCAGGGGAAGAGCAGAAGGTGCAGGAGAACAAAAAAGCGAGTGCGGACAAAAAGTCTTCTGAGAAAATGGAATCAAAAACAGAAACGGAAGATTCTATACGTGTTCTTCTGAAGACGAATGGATTTTCCGATGAAGTACATGCACAAATCACAGTATCCGCCAAGGAAGGTCTTGTACTCACAGGCGGAAAAGAGACGAAAAAGATAAATGCAGGAGAGAGTGCTTCGATCCGACCCGATGATGCGATGTTTCAAAACGGGACAATCCGGGTTGCTCCCGCTGCCGATGGGGACAAGATCGTGGTGGAAAGCCTCAAAAGAGGATATGGAACACCTTCCTACAGAGGAACGATGGAACTTTACAAAACTGCACAGGGTATTGCAGTTGTAAATGAGCTTTCCCTGGAAGAGTATTTATACGGGGTTGTTCCAAGCGAGATGCCTGCCTCATATGAGATGGAGGCATTGAAGACACAGGCTGTCTGTGCCAGAAGCTATGCATACTGCCATCTGCAGGGAGAGGCATATCCGCAATATCGGGCAAATGTGGACGACAGTACAGCATACCAGGTGTACGGAAACTCAAAAGAGCAGGAAAAAACGATCCAGGCTGTGGACGCCACAAAAGGAGAATATTTGACTTTTAATGGGAAACCCGTGAAGGCCTACTATTTTTCTACATCCTGCGGTCACACAACAAATGTGGAAGCATGGGGCACGACTGTAGGAAAAGAAAATCAATATCTGAAAGGTTCCGAAATTTCAGAAAACGGCGAGTGCTACGAAAAAGCGCTTCCTTGGTTTTCCTGGAGCTGCGATATCCCGCAAACAGTCCTATCCAATCTTTTTGGGTTGAATACAGGAAAAGATGTAGGGATGATCCAGAACATCGAAATTACAAAACGCGGAGAGGGCAATATTGCTCTGGAAATGAAAGTAACCGGCACAAAGGGAGAGCATACCGTAAAGACAGAAAATAAGATCCGTTCCGCTCTTGGAGGAAGCGGGTATGAGATCACAAGACAGGACGGATCCAAGGCCGCAGGTTCCCGGCTCCTGCCAAGTGCATTTTTTGAGATTACAAGACAAAACGATGTGTTCCATATCGAAGGAGGGGGATATGGACACGGGATCGGTATGAGCCAGAATGGTGCGAATGAGATGGCAAAAAGAGGAAAAGACTATAAAACGATACTTTCCCTGTTTTACAGCGGAGTGAAAATAGAAAACGAGTGAGGAGAGAAATGAAAAGGATATTCGGGACAATACGAAAAATACAGGGAAAAGTGATGAAGAGTCATCTGGGTGCATATGCGGCACAGTCCGCCTTCTTTTTTGTGCTGTCGCTGATTCCCTTCATACTGCTTTTGATGACTATGATACAGTTTACGCCCATTACGAGGACAAATATCAAAGATGCGATCGAACAGGTCCTTCCGCAATCCATCATTCCATTTATCATGTCCATAGTAAATGAAGTGTATAATCAGTCAAAAGCAATCATTCCGGTAACGCTTCTTGTGGCGCTTTGGTCAGCGGGACGGGGCGTGCTTGCTGTGACATCGGGACTGAACTGTATTTATGAAAGCAAGGAAACACGGAATTATTTTTATCTGAGACTTCGGTCTTCTGTCTACACAGTGTTGTTCTTGCTTGTGATCGTCCTGTGTCTGCTTCTTGCAGTGTTCGGAAATCGCATCAGTGTTTTTGTGCAGTTTCATGTGCCGGTCCTTATCAAAGCGATGGATTTCCTTATTCGGATCCGGACAATGCTCATGACAGGGGTAATGGTTGTTTTCTGTCTGCTTCTCTACCGTTTTTTGCCGGATATGAAAAAAAAGACGAAATGGAAACATCAGATACCGGGGGCAGTTTTTGCAGCGATCGGATGGCAGGTGCTGTCACTTGTCTTTTCCGTGTATCTGGATATTTTTCAGGGATTTTCCACGATGTATGGAAGTCTTACAACCATTGTTCTTGTCATGCTCTGGCTTTATTTCTGCATGTATGTGATCTTGCTTGGCGGAGCGTTTAACACTCTTATATACAAAGACAATGTGGACCTGGAACATCCGGAAAGTCAATAGCATATTTCTGTATTGGAAAGAGAAAAGGAAATTGACAGACAAAAGTAAACATGCTATAGTAAGCGTAAGCAATCGAAAGGGAGTAGCTGAACACCGGAAACGGTGGGTTTGAAATCGTCAATCGATGTCGAGAGACATCCGTATCAAATGAAATAGCAAGACTTTTATTGTGACAGAAAGAGCGTCATGGTAAAGGTCTTTTTTATTTCTGAAACGGGAAGCTTCCAACCACAGACTTCATAGACCAGAATCCGTAAACTGTATCTTCTGTCACAGAAGATTGCGGAGAAAGAGAGGATAAGGATATGAAACAGAGAGAAAAAATGAGGAACACACAAATTATGAGGAGAGAGACACAAGAGGCCATACTTGCGGGGGAAGACGCTCTGGAGAGCCTTATCGCGGCGCAGGAGAGACTTTCAAGTGCAAAGAGCTGGGGCGTTTTTGACATGCTTGGCGGAGGGTTTATTGCAAGCATGGTAAAGCACTCGAAGATGAATGAGGCAGCGGAATTGATGGAGGAGGCCAAAGAAAGACTCCAGAGATTCCAAAGAGAGCTTTTTGACGTGGATGTACCTCAGGAGTTTCAGATGGAGATCAGTGGATTTTTGTCTTTTGCAGACTTTTTCTTCGATGGCATCGTGGCAGATTATCTCGTGCAGTCCAAGATCAATGATGCCAGAGAACAGGTTGATGACGCCATTGAAAGAGTCCGGAAAATTTTGGGAGATTTGAAAAAGTGGTAAAAAAAGATCGGTTTTTAACCTTGACAAAGCAGGAGTGTGCCGCTAGAATAAAAACGATATGAAAAAAGCTGAGAATGTGTAAGTAGGATGTCTGCTTCCAAAAGAGAGAGGGAATCACGGGCTGAAAGTTCCCTTTGGTTCAGCAAACAGACCGAATTTCCCACAGGAGCTTCATTTCTGAAAAAGGCGCAGGAGTGTCGAAAAGTAGGAAATGACGTCGAATGCACGTTACGCATACATGAGAGCCTGTAGATTTTGATAAGATACAGGAATCAGGGTGGTACCGCGGGTATAGTTTCCCCGTCCCTTTTCAGGGACGGGGTTTTTTATTTTATATGAAAGTCCCTGAGGACAGGAAACTGATATTTTTGCGGAAGACTTTGAGTATACGGGTCATCATCAAGAAGGAGGAGAATCATGAAAGAAAAGTTGCAGAGCATCAAAGAGGAAGCACTCAGGCAGATACAGGAAGCAGATCTGCCGGAAAAACTGAATGATGTACGTGTGAAATTCCTTGGAAAAAAAGGAGAACTCACGGCTGTTTTAAAAGGAATGAAGGACGTGGCTGCCGAGGAACGTCCGAAAGTAGGACAGATGGTAAATGAAGTCCGCGCTGAGATCGAAGGGATACTGGAAGAGACGAAAAAGAAGATGGACGCAAAATTGCTGGAGGAGAGACTGAAGACAGAAGTCATCGATGTGACGCTCCCGTCCAAAAAGAATGTGGTAGGACACCGCCATCCGAATACGATCGCTCTGGAAGAAGTGGAAAACATCTTTGTGGGCATGGGATATGAAGTAGTGGAAGGGCCAGAGATCGAGTATGATCTGTATAATTTCGAAAAGCTCAATATCCCGGCGGATCACCCGGCAAAAGATGAGCAGGATACATTTTATATCAACAAGGACATTGTGCTGCGTACCCAGACATCTCCGGTGCAGGCACGTATTATGGAACAGGGAAAACTTCCGATCCGTATGATCGCACCGGGAAGGGTATTCCGTTCCGATGAAGTGGACGCGACGCATTCTCCTTCTTTCCACCAGATCGAAGGACTGGTCATTGACAAGAATGTTTCTTTTGCAGATCTGAAGGGAACACTGGAAGTCTTTGCCAAAGAACTGTTTGGACCGGATACGAAGACAAAGTTTCGGCCGCATCACTTCCCGTTCACAGAGCCAAGTGCTGAGGTAGACGTGACCTGTTTTAAATGCGGCGGAAAAGGATGCCGTTTCTGTAAAGGATCCGGATGGATCGAAATACTGGGATGCGGCATGGTACACCCGCACGTGCTGGAAATGTGCGGCATCGATCCGAATGAGTACAGTGGATTCGCATTTGGAGTAGGGCTTGAGAGAATCGCACTTTTGAAATACGAGATAGACGATATGAGACTTTTATACGAAAATGACATCAGATTCTTAAAGCAGTTCTAAGACAGTGGATTTAGGAGGAAAAATCAATGAATACATCATTATCATGGGTAAAGGCCTATGTTCCGGATCTGGACGTGACAGAGCAGGAGTATACAGATGCTATGACATTGTCCGGGACAAAGGTAGAAGGATATGAAAAACTGGATGCCGATCTTGACAAGATCGTCGTAGGTCAGATTAAAAAGATAGAGAGACATCCCGATGCAGATAAACTTGTTATCTGTCAGGTAGATATCGGAACAGAGACGATTCAGATCGTGACAGGGGCGCCAAACGTGGAGGAAGGACAGAAAGTTCCGGTTGTTCTCGACGGTGGACGTGTGGCAGGAGGCCATGACGGAAGCAAAACGGAAGGCGGCATTGAGATCAAGAAAGGCAAATTGAGAGGTGTGGAGAGCTTCGGTATGATGTGTTCCATCGAAGAGCTGGGATCTACGAGGGACATGTATCCGGAAGCTCCAGAAAATGGTATCTATATTTTTGAGGACGATGTAGAAGTCGGGGCGGACGCAGTGGAAGTCCTCGGTCTTCACGATGCGGTATTTGAGTATGAAATAACATCGAACCGTGTGGATTGTTTCAGCGTCATCGGGATTGCCAGGGAAGCGGCCGCTACGTTCAGAAAGGAATTCCATCCTCCTGTGGTAACAGAGACAGGCAATAATGAAGATGTCAACGATTACATCAAAGTTACTGTAGAAAATAAAGATCTTTGCCCGCGCTACTGTGCAAGGGTTGTAAAAAACATCAAGATCGGACCATCTCCGAAGTGGATGCAGAGAAGACTTGCGTCTGTAGGTATCCGTCCGATCAATAATCTGGTTGATATCACGAACTATGTCATGGAAGAATACGGACAGCCGATGCACGCATATGACCTGGATACGATCGCAAAGAGTGAGATCATCGTGAGAAATGCACAAGAAGGGGAAACCTTCGTGACGCTGGATGGACAGGAAAGACACCTGGATCAGGATGTGCTCATGATCTGCGACGGAGAGAAATCCATCGGTATCGCAGGAATCATGGGAGGAGAAAACTCCATGATCACAGACGATGTAAAGACAATGCTTTTCGAGGCGGCATGTTTCGACGGAACCAATATCCGAAAGTCCAGCAAACGTGTGGGACTCAGAACTGATGCGTCCGGAAAATTTGAAAAAGGTCTTGATCCGAACAATGCGAAGGCTGCTATCGACCGGGCATGCCAGCTTGTGGAAGAGATGGGTGCCGGGGAAGTTGTAGGCGGAACAGTGGATGTGTACAGCAAAGTGAAGGAACCGGTAAGAGTGGCATTTGACCCGGAAGCTATCAATACGCTTCTCGGAACAGATATACCGAAGGAAGAGATGCTCTCCTATTTCGAAAAGATCGGCCTTGCATATGATGAAGCGACAGGCGAGATTATCGCTCCGACTTACCGGCATGACATTTTCCGTATGGCGGATCTGGCAGAAGAAGTGGCAAGATTCTACGGTTATGACAATATCCCGACGACGCTGCCGAAGGGAGAGTCTACAACAGGGAAGCTTTCCTACAAACTTCGTATCGAAGGCGTTGCAAGAGACATCGCTGAATTCTGCGGATTTAGCCAGGGAATGACATACTCTTTTGAAAGTCCAAAAGTATTTGACAAGCTCCGGCTTGCCGAGGACGCTCCGGAAAGAAAAGCGATCCAGATCTTAAACCCGCTTGGAGAAGATTACAGCATCATGAGAACGATCTCTCTGAATGGTATGCTCACATCCCTTGCAACAAACTACAACAGAAGAAACAAAGATGTACGGCTCTATGAGCTTGGAAATATCTATCTCCCGCAGTCCCTTCCGCTTACGGAACTTCCGGAAGAGAGGATGCAGTTTACGCTTGGAATGTATGGGGAAGGAGACTTCTTCACAATGAAAGGAGTTGTGGAAGAATTCCTGGAAAAAGTCGGAATGCGAAAGAAAGAGACATACGATCCGAATGCCGGAAAACCATTCCTGCACCCAGGCCGTCAGGCAAATATTATTTATGACGGTACTGTTATTGGTTACCTGGGAGAAATCCATCCGCTCGTGGCAGAGACATACGGAATCGGCGGACGCGCGTACGTGGCAGTAATCGATATGCCGGAGATCGTATCCCGGGCAACATTCGACCGCAAATATGAAGGAATCGCCAAATTCCCTGCTGTGACACGAGACATCAGTATGGTAGTTCCAAAAGAAATCCTGGCAGGACAGATCGAAGAGATGATCGAGCAGAGAGGCGGGTCCATTCTGGAAAGCTATAAACTCTTCGACCTGTATGAAGGAGCACAGATCAAAGAAGGATACAAGTCAGTAGCATATTCCATCGTATTCCGTGCAAAAGACAGAACTCTCGAAGAGGCGGATGTCGCAAAAGCCATGAAAAAAATCTTAAACGGGCTGGAAAGCATGGGAATCGAATTGAGACAGTAAGAGGACGAAAACCATGATGAAAAAAGAGGACTTTTATTTCGATCTTCCGGAAGAACTGATCGCCCAGGATCCCCTGGAAGATCGCTCCGGATCGAGACTGCTTGTGTTAAATAAAGAAACCGGGGAAATCGCTCATCATGTGTTCCGGGATGTCATCGATTACCTGAACCCTGGGGACTGTCTTGTCATCAATGATACGAAAGTCATCCCGGCCAGGCTGATCGGATCAAAAGTGGGAACAGACGCAAAGATCGAGATCCTGCTTTTGAAGCGGAGAGAAAATGATGTGTGGGAGACACTTGTAAAGCCGGGAAAGAAGGCGAAGCCGGGTACGAAGATTCAATTTGGGGAAGGACTTCTTACGGGGGAAGTCATCGATGTGGTAGAAGAAGGAAACCGTCTGATACAGTTTACCTATGACGGGATCTTTGAAGAAATTCTGGACCAGCTTGGCCAGATGCCCCTTCCGCCGTATATCACACATCAGCTGAAGGATAAAAACAGATATCAGACGGTTTACGCAAAGCACAGCGGTTCGGCGGCAGCTCCGACGGCGGGACTTCACTTTACGCCGGAACTTCTGGAAGAGATTCAGAAAAAAGGAGTGCAGATAGCCCATGTGACGCTGCATGTGGGACTTGGAACATTCCGTCCGGTCAAGGTGGAAAATATCATGGAGCATCACATGCATTCGGAATTTTATCAGATTGAGGCTTCCGAGGCAGAGAAGATCAATCGGGCAAAGGAGGAAGGACACCGGGTTATCTGTGTAGGCACAACAAGCTGCCGGACAGTCGAATCGGCCGCCGGGGATGATGGGAAACTCAGAGAATGCAGCGGATGGACAGATATCTTCATCTATCCGGGATACAAATTTAAGATTCTGGACTGCCTGATCACAAATTTTCATCTCCCGGAATCCACATTGATCATGCTGGTCAGCGCACTGGCCGGGAGAGAGCATGTCCTTGGCGCCTACGAAGAGGCGGTAAAAGAAAAATATCGGTTCTTCAGCTTTGGGGATGCCATGCTGATCCAGTAGACAGAGGAAGGATTTCTATTCGGAAAAATTGCATAAAAAAGCGGCCGGCTGCAGTATGTTATGGGAGGTAAATGCAGCCGGCCCTTTTTGAGGGTTGGAAGGTTTACTTTTTGGTTTTAATAGTGTTAGAACTATTACACTATCTAATATAATGGATAAATGTGAAAGGAATATGTCTACAGAATAAAAGGATTATAAAAAAACAAAAGAAAATATTAAGAAAATATGTAAAAAAGATTGCGCGTACTGGCTGGTCTTAGGAGTGGGCCGAAACGCGCAATCTTTTTTAACGTTCGATCGTGTATCCCCGTCCGCCCACATATTGGATGTTGTCGATGACAGTAAAAGCGGTCGGATCGATGGAGTAGATCATTTTTTTTACTTCACTGATCTTCCGGTAAGGAAGGACAGTGAGGACAACTTTTGTATTCTTGTGCATATATCCAGTCTCTGCATTCAGGAAAGTCACGCCGGTATCATATGTCTGAAGAAGCTCTGTGCGTATCTTTTCATATTGAGGGGAAAAGATCAGAAGCTGTACTTCGGATTTTCCAAATGTGATGACTTTGTTGATCATGATGCTGCAGCAGAGGATCACTACGATTCCGTATACAGTCTGAAGGATCGGTTTGGAGACTGCCTGAAAGAGAATGACTGTACAGTCACAAACATACATGACAACAGAAATCGGGACACCAAATTTTTTGTTCAGGACAACGCCGAGAATGTCAAACCCGCCGCTGGAACCGTTGGCACGGAGAATCATCCCGCTTCCTATGCCAAGAAGGCATCCGGCGATCAGACTGCTGAGGAAAGGATCCTTTGCAAGTTCCTGAAAAAGATGGATCTGGGAGAAGAACTCCAGAAGCACTGGAAAAAGAAAGGTCATGATCAGTGTCTTGAAAATGAATTCCTTTCCTGCAAAGATCCATCCAACAGCAAAAAGAAGGATATTGATGGAAAGGACGATCCAGGACAGGGGAAGGCGAATCACGGAATTTAAGATCACGGAAAGCCCGGTTACCCCACCGGCAACAAATTCCTGGGGCAGTACAAACAGCCCGAAAGCGGCAGCAGTCATGGCGCCGCCGAGAATAATCCATATATAAGATGCAAGTTTTTTCTTCATACTCTATTACCTCCGCATCTATTATAAAAAAATAAGCGTGCGCCACACTGTAATATATGCTACAATTAATGGGAAGATTAAAGCATAGGAGAGAAAAATGGTAAAGATTCCGGAAAAATATTTTTCTTATTTTAAAAAGGCAGGCACAGTAAAAGTGTACCGGAAAAGACAGATCATTTATTTGCAGAATGACTCTGCGGATGCATTGTATCTGATCTTGAGCGGTCGTGTGCGTGTATTCAATACAACTGTGACCGGAAAGGAGACGACACTGGAAATTGTGGAGAAAGGAAGGATTTTCGGAGAGTCTTCTTTTCTCGGGGAATACAGACGACCTACAACGGTGGAAGCGGTCAATACCGTAACGCTTGTCTCATGCAGCATTGAAAATCTGATCCCGATACTGAAAGAATCCGAAGAATTGATGATGCTTATGTTTCAGCATTTGAGCCAGACATGCGATTATCTGGCGAATAAGGTATACCGTCTTACCAATTATAACCGCTACCAGAGGATCGCAAATTTCCTTCTGGAAGAAACGGCCTGTTCAAATCCGGATAAAGATATTACAGAGGACGGGATTCCATATACCCATGAAGAAATCGCTGGACTTTTGGGACTCAGCAGAGTTACCGTGTCCAAAGTGTTGGCCTCTTTTATGGAAAAAGGCATGATAAAAAATGGATACCGCAAGATCCTGATTTTAGACAGACGGGCGCTCCAACACGAATGTGAACGGAAAGAAAAAAATAAAGTGGCTGTATTCGAATGAATACACCACTTTTTTTCAACCAAAACGCTGCAGGAGGGTTTCGAACCCTCGTGCCCCGTAAAGGGCTAACGGTTTTCGAGACCGTTCCAATAAACCGCTCTGGCACTGCAGCTCGTTTGTATATTATAGCAAAATCAGGAAGAAAAGAAAAGACCTAAAATATAAAAAACAAAATTTGACTGTCGTACAAAGACAACTGTGCATGTATGCGAGAAAAAAACAAAGATGAAAGAAATGTTCGCCTGTCGCGGAAAAAACACTTGAAATTTCATAAAAGAACGTGTATTATGAAGGTAGAAATTATGCAGTTTGCAGAAAAGAACGGAGGAATACAAATGGGCGACAATATGATGTGGGCATTAGTAAAAGAGAAACCGGAAGCAGGACTTTGGATGAAGAGGGTACCGATCCCGGAAGTCGGACCAAATGATGTAAAAATCAAAATCCATAAAACAGCTATCTGCGGTACAGACGTACATATTTATCAGTGGAATGAATGGGCACAGCACACAATTCCAGTAGGACTTACAGCGGGACATGAATATGTCGGAGAAGTTGTAGAAGTAGGTCCGGGTGTACAGGGATTCAAGATTGGAGATCTCGTATCTGGCGAAGGACATATTACATGCGGAAAGTGCAGAAACTGTCTGGAAGGACACAAAGAAAACTGTAAAGATGCCAAGGGAGTCGGCGTCAACAGAAACGGAGCATTTGCGGAATATCTTGTAATTCCGGCATCCAATGTATGGCCGTGCAACCCGAATATCCCGGAAGAAATGTACGCAATCTTTGATCCATTTGGAAATGCAACACACACAGCTCTTTCTTATGATATGCTCGGAGAAGATGTACTGATCACTGGCGCAGGTCCGATCGGTATCATGGCAGCAGCTATTGCAAAATTTTCAGGAGCAAGACACGTTGTTGTTACAGATCTGAACCAGTACCGTCTGGATCTTGCAACAAAACTTGGGGCAACAAGAACAGTGAACTTAAAAGAAGAAAAACTGACAGACGTCATGAAAGAAATTGGTATGACAGAGGGATTTGACGTAGGTCTTGAAATGTCCGGAAGCCCGGCAGGACTTTCCGACATGATCCATAATATGAAACACGGCGGAAAGATTGCTCTTTTAGGTCTTCAGGGGACAGAGACAAAAGTAGATCTTGAAACAGTGATCTTCAACGGACTGAATATCCGTGGTATTTACGGAAGAAAAGTATGGGATACATGGTACAAGATGTCCACAATGGTACAGGCAGGGCTTGACATCTCCCCGATCATCACACACCGTTTTGATATCAAAGATTATCAGAAGGGATTCGACGCGATGATCTCCGGAAATTCAGGAAAAGTCGTACTTGACTGGTCTCATATCAATGATTAGAAGAAAGGAAGAATGATTGCCATGGCACGTAAAAATGATATCTTAAGCATTTATGCAAAAACAGTAGAAGAAATCAAAGAAGCAGGCCTTTTTAAAGGAGAAGCGCCTATCTTTTCCCCACAGGGAGCAAAGGTAAAACTGGAAGACGGAAGAGAATATCTCAACATGTGTGCAAATAACTATCTTGGACTTGGCGACAACCAGAGACTGATCGACGCTGCAAAACGTACTTACGATGACAGAGGATTCGGTGTTGCTTCCGTACGTTTCATCTGCGGAACACAGGATATCCACAAACAGCTGGAGAAAAAGATCTCTGATTTCCTTGGAACAGACGATACAATTCTCTATTCTTCCTGCTTTGATGCAAACGGCGGATTGTTTGAAACGATCTTAAAAGCAGAAGATGCTGTAATCAGTGATGAGCTGAACCATGCATCCATTATCGATGGTGTCCGTCTGTGCAAAGCAAAACGGTATCGCTATAAAAATAATAATATGGAAGATCTGGAAGCAAAACTGAAAGAGGCAGATGAAGCTGGGGCAAGAATCAAACTCATCGCAACAGACGGTGTGTTCTCTATGGACGGTATCATCGCAAATCTGAAGGGAATCTGTGATCTTGCAGACAAATACAACGCACTTGTCATGGTAGATGACAGCCATGCAGTTGGATTTGTCGGAAAGAAAGGACGCGGTACAGCAGAATACTGCGGAGTAGAAGGACGCGTGGACATCATCACAGGAACGCTTGGAAAAGCGCTGGGCGGAGCTTCCGGCGGATATACATCCGGACGTCAGGAAATTATCGATCTGCTTCGTCAGCAGAGCCGTCCATACCTGTTCTCCAATTCCCTTGCTCCGGCTATCGCAGGTGCAAGTATCGAACTGTTCGATATGCTCAGTGAAAGCACAGAACTGAGAGATCATCTGGAAGAAGTGACAGCATACTATCGTAAGAAACTGGACGACAATGGATTTGATGTGATTCCAGGAACTCATCCATGTGTACCGGTAATGATCTATGATGAAAAAACAGCGGCAGAATTTGCAAAACGTATGATGGAAAAAGGCGTTTATGTCGTTGCATTCTCCTATCCGGTTGTACCGAAGGGAAAAGCAAGAATCCGTACACAGGTTTGTGCAAGCCACACAAAAGAAGACATCGATTTTATCGTAAAATGTTTTATCGAAGTCAGAGAAGAAATGGGATTAAACAAATAATTATAGGTAGCCATGATAAAGAGAAAGAGCCGTTTTCATAACGGTTCTTTCTCTTTTTGTGTAAATATAAGAGGATGATGACAAAATTACTGAAAATGGAAAGTGGTTTTTGTGCATATTTTTGTCACTAATTTAACAAAAAAGTAGGAATGTAAAAAATAGTAGTATAACAATTGTGCAAAAAGACGGACATGTATAGATTGTAAAAAGGATAGATATATACAACTTCACAAAAAAAAGATAACAAATTGTGTGCAACACTGGCACTATAAATAAAAAAGAATTGACAATATAATAAAAAGCGTGTAATATTTGTATATAAAATAAAAGAAGAAACACGAAAAAATATGCAAAGTGAATAAAAAACGGTTTCTTCTTTCGGAATGTAGGTCAACGCCGGCAGATCGTACATATCCTGGAACGAGAATGTGAGAATGGACAAGGAGGACGTTACATTATGAAAAAGAAAATGCTTGCACTTGTGATGACAGCAGCGATGGTATTTTCCATGGCAGCCTGCGGCGAAAAGAAAGACAGTGGCAAAGAAGCTACTTCTGGAACTGTAGAGACAGGCGAACAGGCGGAATCAAACGGAATGAAAGTTGGTATCGCAATGCCTACTCAGTCATCCGAGCGCTGGATCAATGACGGAAACAACATGAAAAAGCTCCTGGAATCAAAAGGATATGAAGTAACACTTCAGTACGCTGAAGACGATCCGCAGGCTCAGGTATCTCAGATTGAGAACATGATCACACAGCAGGTAGACGCGCTCGTGATCGCAGCCGTTGACGGCGATTCTCTTGCAAGTGTATGCGGACAGGCAAAAGCAAATGATATCCCGATTATTTCTTATGACCGTCTGATTATGAATACAGATGCGATCAGCTACTATGCAACATTCGATAACAAAGGTGTCGGTGTAAAGATCGGCGAATATATTAAAGAAAAGAAAGATCTGGATGCAGCAAAAGCAGCAGGCGAATCCTACACGATCGAATTCTTCATGGGATCTCCGGATGATAACAATGCGAAGTTCTTATACAATGGTATCATGGAAGTACTGCAGCCGTATCTGGATGACGGAACACTTGTATGTAAGACAGGAAGAACTTCCTTCGATGATACATGTATCCTCAGATGGTCTCAGGAGACAGCTCAGCAGTGGTGTGAAAACTACCTGTCTGCTCAGTACGCAGACGAAAAACTTGATATCGCATGTTCCGCATTCGACGGATTCTCCTACGGTATCAAAGCTGCTCTTACATCAGCAGGTTACACAGCAGAAGACTGGCCGCTTGTAACAGGACAGGATGCGGAATTGATGGCTGTTAAGAACATCGTAGCAGGTACACAGACAATGTCTATCTACAAAGATACACGTCTCCTGGCTGAAAAAGCTGGAACAATGGTAGACGCAGTGCTTCAGGACAAAGAACCTGAAATCAATGATACAGAACAGTATGATAACGGAAAACTGGTTGTTCCGACTTATATGTGTGAACCACAGCCTGTTGACAAAGACAACTACAAAGAACTTCTGATCGACGGCGGATACTACACAGAAGAACAGATCAACGAAAAATAATTATGTAATATAATATAGTGCATAAGTAAGCTTACAAAGGCGGCGTATTGATCGCCGCCTTTTGAATGAAGATGAAAAACAGGAAAGGAGTGAGGGCGGATGTCAGATGTTATTCTGGAAATGAATCACATTACAAAAAAGTTTTCCGGAGTAAAAGCGCTTGACGATGTCAATCTCAAAGTAAAGCGGGGAGAGATCCACGCGCTTTGCGGCGAAAATGGAGCAGGAAAATCCACACTGATGAACGTGCTCTCCGGAGTGTATCCGTATGGTACATACGAAGGGGACATCATCTACAAGGGCGAGAAGTGCCAGTTCCACAAAATCAAAGACAGTGAACATAAGGGTATCGTTATTATTCATCAGGAATTAGCGTTAAGCCCATATCTGTCCATTGCGGAGAACGTGTTCATGAGCAATGAACAGACAACGGTAAAAGGTGTCATCGACTGGAAGAAAACAAGGCTGGATGCCAGAAAAATGCTGGAAAAGGTTGGACTGGAAGATGAGGATGTGGATGCTCCGATCAATTCCCTCGGAGTAGGAAAACAGCAGCTTGTAGAGATTGCCAAAGCTCTTGCAAAACAGGTAGACCTTCTCATTCTGGATGAGCCGACAGCGGCCCTGAATGACGAGGAAAGTGCGCAGCTTCTGGAGATCATGCTGAATCTGAAAAAACAAGGTGTAACTTGTATCATTATTTCCCACAAGCTCAATGAGATCAGTTATGTGGCGGATGCCATTACGATCATCCGCGACGGCCATACAATCGAGACACTTGTAAAAGGTAAGGATGAATTTTCTGAAGACCGTATCATCAAAGGAATGGTAGGACGTGAGCTTACCAACCGTTATCCGGAGAGAACAGACTGCAAGATCGGCGATGTCATCTTCGAAGTCAAGGACTGGAATGTATACAATCCGGAAGATGCCAGCCGCCAGATGCTCAAAAATATCAATCTCAAAGTAAGAGCGGGAGAAGTTGTAGGCCTTGCAGGACTTATGGGAGCAGGAAGAACGGAATTTGCCATGAGCGTGTTCGGACATTCTTACGGACAGAAGATCAGCGGAAAAGTTTTGATGCACGGAAAAGAAGTCAGCACAAAGACAGTAAGGGAAGCGATCAAGCATAAGATTGCCTATACGTCTGAAGACCGAAAGACATACGGTCTTGTGCTGATCGATGATATCAAACATAACATGACGATGGCAGCTCTTCGTGATCATTATTCCAAGCATGGAGTTGTAGATAAAAATGAGGAGATCGTGGCAGCGGAAGAGTACAGAAAGAGAATCAATGTAAAGACGAATTCGATCAATCAGCCGGTAGGCTCTTTATCCGGTGGAAACCAGCAGAAAGTCGTCCTTGCAAAATGGATGATGACGCTTCCGGATGTTCTGATTCTGGATGAACCTACACGTGGTATCGACGTAGGTGCAAAATACGAAATTTACTGTGTTATCAATGAACTTGCAAAGGCGGGGAAGGCCGTGATCGTCATTTCCTCCGAAATGCCGGAAGTCATCGGTACATGCGATCGTGTGTATGTGCTGAATGAAGGAAAGATCGCAGGTGAGTTGAGTAAGGCCGAGTTATCTCAGGAAAGAATCATGCAGTGTATCATGCAGGATAATAACAGGAAAGGGGAATAACGATGAATAAGAAGAAAACCGTGAATATCGATCTGAAGCAATACATGATGTTGATTGCTTTGATCGTAATCTTTATATTGTTTTATGTACTTTCAGGCGGCACCAATGCCAGCCCGACAAATATCAACAACCTGATCATGCAGAATGGTTACGTTGTCATTCTTGCAACAGGTATGCTCCTCTGCGTACTGACAGGTAACGTTGACCTTGGTGTAGGATCCGTGCTTGCCCTGGCAGGCGCTACAGCTGGTATCATGATGGTTGACTACGGCAGTTCCCCGGTTGTTGCGATCCTGGCAGCTCTGGCAGTTGGGCTTGTGGCAGGTGTCTTTGCAGGATTCTTTATCGCTTTCCTGGATATTCCGCCATTCGTAGTAACTCTGGCAACAATGCTTATGGGACGTGGTCTTACATATACGTTCCTTCAGGCTCAGACAAAAGGCCCTCTTCCGGATTCTTACGCACAGATCGGAAACGGGTTCCTTCCGACAGTTACGATCAACTTCGGAAGCGGTACGCTGGATCTTGTATGTATTGTGATTGCAGCGATTATTACAGTACTTTTGATTTTCTCTGAATTAAAGACGATCAAGACAAACAATAAATACGGATTTGCAAATATCAAAACATGGCAGCTCATTGTAAAAGATGCGATCGTCATCTTTATCGTATGGTTCTTCTTCTACAAACTTGGCAGCTACCATGGAATTCCGGTTCAGCTTGTTATCATGGCAGTGATCGTAGGAATCTATCACTTCATCACAAGCAGAACAGTTGCAGGACGTCAGATCTACGCACTTGGTGGTAACGCGAAGGCAGCACGCCTTTCCGGTATCAATACAAGAAAAGTATTCTTCTGGGTATATACAAACATGGGCGTGCTCGCAGCGGTTGCAGGTATCGTGTTATCCGCACGTAACGCTTCCGCGACACCGAAAGCCGGAGACGGTTTCGAGCTTGACGCCATCGGTTCCTGTTACATCGGTGGTGCAGCTGCAGCCGGTGGTGTAGGTACGATCATCGGAGCTGTTGTAGGTGCGTTTGTTATGGGTATTCTGAATAACGGTATGTCCCTGATGGGTATGTCTACAGACTTCCAGAAGGTAGTAAAAGGTATCGTTCTTCTCGGAGCTGTTACATTTGACGTACTTTCTCACAGAAAGAAAAACTAATAAAAAGAAGGAACTAAGATGCCGGTTTTTGCCGGCATCTTTTGTTTTGCTGAAAAAATATTTTCCTTGTGGAAACCGCTTGCTTTTATAAAAAAAAGGAGTATAATGAGTTACGATTTCATAAATAAACTATTAAAAAAATATAAACAAAACTGGAGGAACTATGAATATCATTATTGTAGGAGCTGGAAAGGTCGGCACAACGATTGCCGAGCAATTGAGTTCTGAAAACCATAATATTACGATCATTGACCTGAATCAGAAAAAAGTAGAGGAAGCGGCGGAAGACTTTGATATCCTTGGGGTTGTCGGAAACGGTGCCAGTTACCAGGTGCAGATGGAAGCCGGCGTGAAAGATGCAGATCTTCTGATCGCAGTCACAGGTGCGGATGAGCTGAATCTTCTGTGCTGCCTGATTGCAAAGAAGGCCGGAAAGTGCCAGACTGTAGCAAGAGTGCGAAACCCTATGTACAGCAGAGAAGTCAATTTTATCAAGAGACAGATGGGGCTTTCTGTAGTGATCAATCCAGAGCTGACCGCTGCGCTTGAGATATCCAAGCTTCTACGACTTCCTTATGCAAAGAAGGTAGATACTTTTGCAAGGGGAAGGGTAGAGATGATCAAATTCCGTATCCATCCGGAACTTCATGTGGGAGGATTGAAGATTTCGGATATCCCGCAGAAGATGAAATGCGACGTCATGATCTGTGCGATTGAAAGAAAAGGTCAGGTTATCATTCCAGGCGGAGACGTTGCCTTGGAAGACAACGATCTGGTATCCATGATGGCGGTTCCGAAAGAAACTGCCAGATTCTTTAAGAAAATCGGAATCAAGACACATCAGGTTAAAAGTACGCTGATCGTAGGCGGCGGAACGATCGCATATTATCTTGCGAAACAGCTCCTTGAGATGAGGGTGGAAGTGCGTATCATCGAACAGAGAAAAGAAAGATGCGAGGAGCTAAGTGAGCTGCTTCCAGAAGCTACGATACTTCAGGGAGACGGAACGGACAAGGAACTTCTTCTGGAAGAAGGACTCAAGCATACGGAAGCATTCGTGGCTCTTACCAATATGGATGAAGAAAATCTTATGCTTGCCATGCTTGCAAGAAAGTATTCAGATGCAAAGCAGATTGCAAAAGTAAACAGGATCCATTTTGAAGAAGTCATCGACGATCTGGATATCGACAGTGTGATCTATCCCAAAAATCTGACGGCCGATCATATTACGAGATATACGAGGGCAATGCAGAATTCCATGGGGAGCAATGTGGAGACATTGTATAAGATTCTTGACGGGAAAGCAGAAGCTCTGGAATTTGTCATCCGGGAGGAATCAAAGGTAACCGGGTATCCGCTCGCGGAGCTGCGCTTAAAGGACAACCTTCTTGTATGTTACATCAGCCGGAATGGACAACTGAAGATTGCCCGTGGACAGGACGATCTTCGCGTAGGGGATTCCGTGATCGTTGTAACGACTCACAAGGGACTGGACGATATCACAGATATTCTGGAAAGAGCATAAGAGAAAGGCTTGCAAAGGAGAAAAAATCATGAATTATTCTATGGTGCTTTACATTGTGGGATGGATTTTAAATTTTGAGGCTGGATTTATGCTGCTGCCTGGGCTGGTATCTGTAATCTACCAGGAAAAGGCTGGCTTGACGTTTCTGGCCGCGATCGCCATTGCGTTGGCATTCGGGATACCGCTTGTGATACGAAAACCGAAGAATAAAGACTTTTATATGAAGGAAGGATTTGTGTCTGTAGCCCTGAGCTGGATTGTGATGAGTATTGTAGGGGCGATCCCATTTATGCTGAGCGGCGCCATCACAAATCCCGTCAGCGCATTTTTTGAGACGGTTTCCGGATTTACGACGACAGGAGCCAGTGTATTGTCAGATGTGGAAAGTCTTCCGCGGTGTATTTTGTTCTGGAGGAGCTTTACCCACTGGATCGGAGGTATGGGTGTCCTTGTATTTATCATGGCGGTTCTGCCTCTGAGCGGCGGAAGAAATATCAACCTTCTCAAAGCGGAAAGTCCAGGGCCATCTGTTAATAAGATGACGCCAAGGCTCAGGACAACAGCGGCGGCTCTTTATAAGATTTATATTGTCATGACGATTTTGGAGATCATTTTCCTTTTGATCGGGAAAATGCCGCTTTTTGATGCGTTGACACTTACCTTCGGAACTGCGGGTACAGGGGGATTTGGCGTTAAGAACGACAGTTTAGCAAGCTATTCGCCGTATTTACAGAATGTGGTAACGATCTTTATGATCTTGTTTGGCGTCAATTTTAATGTGTACTTTCTGATCTGGATGAAAAAGCCTCTGGAAGCTTTGAAATGCGAAGAGATCCGTTATTATTTTGGTATCATCGCCGCATCCATCGCAACGATCTTTATACATATCAGATCATTTTACGAGACGACAGAAGAGGCGCTGCGCCATGCGGCTTTCCAGGTCGGTTCCATTATCACAACGACGGGGTACGCTACGACGGACTTTAATCTGTGGTCAGAAGTGCCGCAGACAATCCTTGTCATGCTCATGTTTATCGGCGCATGTGCCGGCAGTACAGGAGGGGGAATCAAAGTATCGCGTTTAGTAATCCTGTTAAAGACGATCAAAAAAGAACTGTACCAGATCATCCATCCTTCCAGTGTTAAAAAAATTAAGATGGACGGACACCTGGTACAGCACGAAGTAGTCAGAGCGACGAACGTATTTCTCATCCTGTATGTGATTATCTTTGCTTTGTCCGTACTTCTTGTGGGATTTGACGGACATGATTTGGTAACCAACTTTACAGGCGTGGCGTCTGCATTGAATAATATTGGTCCAGGGCTTCAGCTCGTAGGACCTATGGGGAATTTTGGAGTTTTCAGCAGCGGTGCACAGTTTGTCCTCTCTTTGGATATGCTGGCAGGACGGCTGGAACTGTTTCCACTTCTGGTGCTTTTCATGCCAAAGACATGGAAAAAGTTTTAAGGATGGAACGGGCAGTGCTTTTTCAGGCATTGCCCGTTTTCTTCGTGAAAACTGCAAGAGATTTGCTCTGGAATCTCCATTTTTACGCCGGTCTTTTCTTCTGTAAATTTGGCAGCTTCCAAAATGGAAAGGAAAGAATCGCGCTTGCAGCATCTCGGACCTCCGTGTTCTCCGATGGATTTCAAAGCACGCGAAGACATCTGGTTGGAGAGTCCCCAGGAAGTGCCGCTTAAAGGAGTGGATCCTGAGAGGATGCTGAAATAGATACCAGTGCTGATTCCGGCTCCACATGAGCCCCAGAAGCCGCACACTCCTCCCGGCACCTGTTTTCCACGTTCTTCCATGATCGAAAGCGCCTTAGGAAGATCCAGATCTCCTCCGGCGTTTTTGTATGCGGTCAGAAGGACAGCGCCAACAAGAACATGGTGTTCTGGACCGTGCATATAGATGAAAGGATCGGCCATGATTTTCTGTGCCAGAAAGATTGGATTTTTGGAAGTCTCGGACAGACAGACGGAGCGGATTGTCTGAAGCCCCTGGGCTTCATGGCATTCATCGCAGACAAAGTGCCCGTCCGCGCAGCAGGCGTTTGAAGGAAACAGACGGTGGCAAATGGAGCATTCCATAGTTTTAGCTGTCTCCTGGTAGATTAATTCTTTTCCGCATATGAGACAGGCGTTTACATTTCGGTTCATTCTATTTTTTCTTCCTTTCAGATTTTTAATACCGGCAGGTGGACAAAAGGATATCGATAGCATCCAGCAGCACGTCCTTTTCTTCCGGCAGATGTCCCTGTATCGTGTACATGTTAAGGACTGTCGTATCATGGAACATACAGTTTTTTACATAAAGATTTTGAAGGAGAATGCGCTCTTCCCAGAGCATTTCAGCATCGTTCATCATCTCAAAATGACCTTTCTTCGCATCCTGGTAAAGTGGGGTATCTTCCCAGAGTTTGAGCTTCAGACACCAGATATCGGAAGGATTGACACGGTTCAGGAGCCGAGCAGTCTCAAGGGCATGGAGTTTCGAGAATGTTCGGCCGCCAAGTCCCAGGATGATCGTTACGTAATATTCGATGCCCGCTTTTTTCAAGCGGTCCAGTTGGATGATCATGTCCATGGAGGTCACACCCTTGCGCTGTTCCAGAAGGATGGAGTCGCTGCCGCTTTCCAATCCGATATGGAGAGTGGTAAGCCCCATCCGGCGAAGGGAGGCGAGTTCCTCATCCGTCTTTCGAGCAATGTCGTCGATTCTCGAATACATGGCAAACTCGTGGATATTCGGCATGAACGTGTCGGTCATGTCGAAAATAGTGCTTAAAAGATCGTAGCTCATCACGAAAGCATTTTCTCCAAGGAGGAACAGACGATGGTCATTTGGGCGAAACTGTCCGAGAATGTACATGTTTCGGCGGATCTGTTCCATTGGGAGAATCTGAAATTGATCTTTGGCGAAATCGCAGAAACGGCATTTCCCGTAGCTGCATCCAAGCGCCACTTCTAGAGCGGCGCTCTTTTCTTCACTTGGAGGAAGATAGATCGTATCATGCGTATAAATCGAAGCAAAAAGTTCGTCGTTTGTCATGGGTCTGCCTCCTTTCATCAGACAGTAAGGCTTTTTAAAGATGCAAAAAATCCGGGATAGGATACATCCACACAGGAACTGTCAAGTATGTCTGTCACACCGTCCGAGGCCAGGGCTGCCACGGAAAACGCCATGGCGATACGGTGATCGAGATATGGATTGATCACTGTACCGTGCAACGCTTTTCCTCCGCGGATGATCATTCCATCCTCTGTCGGGGTAACATCGCCGCCCATCCGGGTAAGGTTTTCTGTGACTGTCCGAATCCGATCCGTCTCTTTTACTTTCAGTTCCGCGGCATCCCGGATGACGGTAGTTCCATCGGCGAAAGCTGCCAGAACAGCAATCATCGGGATCTCATCGATGAGAGTCGGGATCAGTCTTCCTTCCACGACAGTGCCATGGAGAGAACTGGATCTGACAAGGAGGTCGGCGGTCTGCTCCCCGCCCTCAGCAGTCTCATTCACATATGTGATATCGGCACCCATATCCTGACACACTTTCAGTATCCCAGCCCGGGTTGGATTTGTACCGACATTTTTGATAAGCAGTTCAGATCCCGGGACGAGAAGAGCAGCAGCGATAAAGTAGGCGGCCGACGAGATGTCGCCTGGTACATGAATCTTCTGCCCATAGAGCTCCTGACACGGGAGGATGGAAATCCTGGCCGAAGCATCCGCTGATATTTCTGTAGAAACGGAAGCGCCAAATTTACAGAGCATCAGTTCCGTGTGATTTCTGGAAAGCACAGGCTCTGTGACAGATGTCACGCCGTCTGCGTAAAGTCCCGCAAGAAGGATGGAGGATTTGACCTGGGCCGAAGCGACAGGGGAATGATAGGTAATCCCGTGCAGGGAATTTGTTCCATCGATGCGCAGAGGAGCGCAGCCGTCTCCGCGGATACTTTCAATCTTTGCACCCATCCGGGTAAGAGGGGTAATGATACGCCCCATAGGACGAGAGTTCAAAGAGTCGTCTCCGGATAAGACGGAGGTAAACGGCTGTGCGGAAAGAATACCTGATATGAGCCGCGTGGTTGTGCCGCTGTTTCCTACATCCAGATGGGATCCCGGGGCAGACAGTCCGCGCATCCCTTTTCCATGGACGATGAGACGCCCCTCTTCTTTTTGTTCAATATCAATTCCCATCTGCCGGAAACAGCCGATGGTAGAGAGACAGTCTGCCCCGTAGAGGAAGTTTGTGATTTCAGTTGTCCCTTTTGAAAGAGCACCGAACATCACACTTCTGTGGGAGATGGATTTATCTCCTGGTATCGTGATTTCGCCCCGCAGAGGAGCAGAATTCGTAAGCTGTGTCATAGTCTTTTTCCTTTTCCTTATTTTGATTTATGCGCGTTCATAGACGGTGTAGCGGTGCTTTCTCAACACCTGTGCTGCGTTCTTTTGAGCAGCCTCGTCATAAAATTCGATGCGCAGAACCCCTTCCTCGAATTCACGGTTGTGGACAATGCCGATATTCTTGATACTGATATTGTTGGAAGCAAGAATGGTGGCAATCGTAGCTACGACACCTGCTTCGTCGATGATATCACAGTATACGGCGAACATCTTTTTGATCGGTCCTGCGGAGATTTCAGGCACAGAATTTCTGTAATTTCTGGAAGAATCAAAAAAGCGATAGATTTCCTGAGCGTTTCCTTCGTCGATCATTTTCTTCGCTTCTTTAAGTGTCTCGATATAGCTCTCCAGGATGGAAGAGAGATTCTCCCGGTTGGACAAAAGGATGTGTTCCCACATGGTAGGGGAGGAAGATGCGATACGCGTGATGTCCTTAAAGCCTCCCGCGGCCAGCAGTTTCATCAGTTCATCCTTCGTGTCATGATCCTTCACAAAGTTGACAAGTCCGGATGCGATGACGTGGGGAAGATGGCTGATCGTCCCGGTAATGTAATCGTGTGTCCGGCAGTCCAAAACAACAGGGAGTGCTTTCAGAGACTGTACAAAAGAGGCATATTCGGAAGCCTTTTTCTTCTGAGCATCCGAGGACGGGCTTATGATATAGTAGGCGTTCTCGATCAGGACCGCCTTGGAGTTGGCGTATCCGGATTTTTCAGAGCCTGTCATTGGATGCCCTCCGATAAAGAAGGTATCCAATCCAAGCTTTGCTGCGTCCTCGTGGATCGGAGTCTTTACACTTCCCACATCGGTTAACACCGTATTCTCAGAAAGAAACGGCTTGACCTGGCTTAGATATGCGGAATTGTGAATGACCGGTGTGCAGAGGAAAATGTAGCTGCAGTCCCGGAAGTTGTCGTCGATGACAGTGACGGCTGTGTCGACGACTGACTCCGCGGTTGCAAGGGCCAAAGTCTCTCTGTTTTTATCAAAAGCAACGATCTCAGAGTCGGGATAGTAGAGGCGAATTGCTTTTGCGATGGAACCTCCGATCAGTCCAAGACCGATAAATCCTATTTTCATAAGTTATATCCTCATCTTTCTTTAGTCATATAATTCTATTTTAAGAGATTTCAGTCTGTTTGTCAAAACTATTATGCGTTAAAGTGAGAAAGTATATTTGTTGTGAAAATTCTATAAAAGAGTTGTAAAATAACTAAGAATTTAGTACAATATACACATGGTTACTGTGAAAGGAGAAAAACAGTAAAATCAGAACTGAAAATTAAGGAGGCAGCACTATATGAAAGTTTACAGGACGGATGAGATCAGAAATGTGGTTTTATTAGGACATGGCGGATGCGGGAAGACGAGCCTTGTCGAAGCAATGGCTTATGTTTCCGGCGTGACAAACCGTATGGGAAAGATCAGCGATGGAAACACCATCAGCGATTTTGATAAAGAAGAACAGAAACGCGGCTTTTCTATCGGAACGAGCCTGATCCCGATCGAGTGGGAGAAAGCAAAGATCAATGTGCTGGATACACCAGGTTATTTTGACTTTGTGGGAGAAGTAGAAGAGGCAGTAAGCGCTGCGGATGCAGCAGTCATCGTTGTTTCCGGCAAGGCAGGAGTGGAAGTAGGAACGGAAAAGGCATGGGAACTGTGTGACAAGTACAATCTGCCGCGTATGGTCTATGTGACAGAGATGGATTTGGACGATGCAAGCTTCCGTCAGGTAGTAGAGACGTTAAGAGCGAAATATGGAAAAGTGATCGCGCCTCATTTCATGCCGATCCGTGAGAACGAAAAGCTCGTTGGATATGTAAATATCATCAAGAATGCAGGAAGAAGATATACGGGAATTGCGGAAAGAGAAGAGTGCGAGATTCCGGATTACTGTATGGATTATCTGCAGCAGTACAGGGATGCGCTGATGGAATCTGTGGCAGAGACAAGCGAGGAATTTCTGGACAGATATCTATCTGGAGAAGAGTTTTCTGTGGAAGAGATCCGCTCCGCTATGCGTACGGAAGTGATGGACGGAGACATTGTACCAGTAGCAATGGGATCCAGCGTGCAGGCACAAGGTGTTGCAAATCTCCTTTCTGATATTGTTCGTTTCTTCCCAAGCCCGGCAAATCGCGAATGCGTGGGAATGAACAGAAAGACAAATGCGATCTATGAAGCAAACTACGATTTTGCTAAGGCAAAAAGTGCATATGTATTCAAGACAATGGTGGATCCGTTTATCGGAAAATATTCTTTCATAAAAGTGTGCTCCGGAGTAATCAAAGGCGATGACGTTCTATACAATTCCGACACAGATGCAGAGGCAAAACCGGGTAAGATCTACACAATGATAGGCAACAAGCCGATCGAAGTGAGCGAACTTTTTGCGGGGGACATCGGCGCCATTGCAAAACTTAACACGACAAAGACAGGGGATACCCTTTCCACAAAGAATACCCAGCTTGCATTCGCAAAGACAGAGTATTCAGTTCCATATACATACATGAAATATGTGACAAAAGCAAAGGGAGATGAAGACAAAGTTTCCCAGGCGCTTGCAAAGATGATGGCGGAGGATGTTACCTTGAAAGTCGTAAATGACACGGAAAACCGCCAGATTCTCCTCTACGGTATGGGAGATCAGCATCTGGAGATTGTTGCAAGCAAACTGGCATCCAGATATAAAGTGGATATCACACTGGAAAAACCGAAGGTGGCATTCCGTGAGACGATCCGCAAAAAATCCGATGTCGACTCCAAATATAAGAAACAGTCAGGCGGACACGGACAGTACGGACACGTAAAGATGACTTTCGAACCATCCGGAGATCTGGAAACACCGTACGTATTTGAAGAGACGGTTGTGGGCGGAGCTGTTCCAAAGAACTACTTCCCGGCAGTGGAAAAAGGTCTTCAGGAAGCTGTTGCGAAAGGGCCTCTGGCCGGATATCCGGTTGTGGGCATCAAGGCGGTTCTCTATGACGGATCTTATCATCCGGTAGATTCTTCCGAGATGGCATTTAAAACGGCTGCGATCCAGGCATTCAAGAAGGGTGTGATGGATGCAAGTCCGGTACTTCTTGAACCAATCGTATCCCTGAAAGTGACAGTGCCGGATGATTACACTGGAGATGTCATGGGAGATCTCAATAAGAGAAGAGGACGTGTGCTTGGCATGACACCGACCGCAGGAGGAAAACAGATCATTGAAGCGGATGTGCCGATGATGGAACTCTATGGTTACTGTACAAATCTCCGTTCCATGACAGGCGGACGCGGTAAATACGAATACACATTTGCAAGATACGAGCAGGCTCCGAATGATGTGCAGGAAAAAGAGATCGAGAAGAGAGCAGCTGAAGAATAATATCTGAATAAAAAAGAATGCAGATACGGTCAAACGGCAGGTTTTTTAGCCTGCCGTTTGGTATGCGTGAAAAGTCTCAGGAGGTTTTTGAAAGACTGTGGCAAGGGAGAAATATTTCGGACAAAATCATTGTAAAACGCAGTAAATGTGTTATGATATAGAAACAAAATACCTTTTGACACAACATCATAGCAACAAAAAAGGAGAAAAATGAAAATGAAAAAGGGAACAACAAAAGCAGCTGCAGTGATTTTCCTGATTCTGCTGGCGGGAATCTATTATTATGTCAAGCTTCCGGCCATCAATATCCATGCTGCGGGATTTTGGACTTTCCTGATCCTTGTGATCGCAGCTATCCTGGTTATCTACATTTTCCGGAGAAAACTGTTCAGAGGGCAGGAATTAAAACAAAACAAGGTAGTAAAGGGACTTGTGGGTCTGATCTTTGCAGTGGTGGCAGTATATCTTGTGGGAACACTTCTCTCTTCCCCGATCATCAATGCAAAGAAGTATCAGAAGCTTCTCACAGTGGAAAACGGAGATTTCGCAAAAGATATCAAAGAACTTTCTTTTGATCAGATACCGATCCTTGACAAGGATTCAGCAAAGCTTCTGGGAGACCGAAAGATGGGAAGTATGGTAGATATGGTTTCCCAGTTTGAAGTAGATGAACTGTACAGTCAGATCAACTACAAGGACAAACCGGTCAGAGTATCCCCGCTTCGGTATGCAAGCATTATCAAATGGTTTACCAACCAGTCTGAAGGAATCCCGGGTTATATCAGAATTGATATGGCGACTCAGACAACAGAACTTGTAAAGCTTGAGGAGGGTATCAAGTATTCCACAAGCGAGCATTTTAACCGGAATATATACCGTCATCTCCGATTCTCCTATCCGACGTATATTTTTAATGAACTGAGTTTTGAGATTGACGATGACGGAGTGCCATACTGGATCGCTCCGGTCAAGAAGTTCAATATCGGCCTCTTCGGGGGCGAGACGGTAGGGCGTGTCGTTCTCTGCAATGCGGTAACAGGGGAGACGGAAGACTATGCCATCGAGGACGTCCCGGAGTGGATCGACCATGCGTACGACGCAGATCTTCTGGTAGAACTCTACGATTATCACGGCACACTGAAACACGGATTTTTCAATAGCATTTTAAGTCAGAAAGATTGTCTCAAAACAACGGACGGATACAATTATCTGGCGATCGATGACGATGTGTGGGTATACACCGGGGTAACATCCGTCAACAAAGACCAGTCCAATGTCGGGTTTGTACTCATGAACCAGCGGACAATGGAGACAAAGTTCTACGAAGTGGAAGGAGCGACGGAAGCCTCCGCCATGTCCTCCGCCGAAGGCCAGGTACAGAACCTGAAATACAAGGCAACCTTCCCTCTTCTTCTGAATATAGCAGGGGAACCGACATACTTTGTGGCTCTCAAAGACGACGCAGGGCTTGTGAAGAAATATGCAATGGTAAATGTGCAGAAATATCAGATCGTTGCTGTCGGAAATACGGTAAGCGAGTGCGAGACCAACTATCTGGGACTGATGGAACAAAATGGCATCCAGGTGGAAAGAGACAGTGTCAATGCTGAGAAGACGGAGACGATCAGCGGAAAGATAAGAAAGATCGCGCAAGGTGTTATTGACGGAGATTCCCACTTTTATCTGATGCTGGAAGGATCCGATGAGATCTTTGATGTCTCTGTCGTGGATTTCATTGACATTATTAAGTACGACGTGGGACAGGAAGTGACATTGGAATATAAAGAAGGAGAAAATGCAAACGTCGTTCTCTCGCTCAACGGAGAAAAGAAAGAGACAAAAAGCGATGATGCGCAGAATGAACAGCAGTAAAGCTTTTTCCGGATTGAATAAAGGAAAATAAAAAATGGTCAGGCCCCTCTGGATGAGGGGCCCAACCATTTTACTTCTTTTAGTTTAAAAGGGCACAATCAGTCAAATCAACATGGCTTAAGTCATTCTTGTCTGCACTGATACTTATGTAGAAATCGATGTTGAAATCTCTGGAGATTTTTTTCAGTTTTTCAATAAATTCCGGGATATCATCGAGTGATATATGTGCATGTTTTAAAATACCGTCGATAAAGATGGACTCAATGTCGTGGTTGGCGCTTGTCATGCCGTAGATGAAACCGAGATAAGCGTCGATATTATCGATAGCTTCGTAATCATCCATGCAGATTGCGCGGATGTCAAAGGATAAGCTATAGGTGTCCCGATGGCTCTTCTTTATGAAGAAGACATTTCCATCGCTTTCTTTTGATGCAGTGTTTGCAAGTGCAATCATCTGCTGTGTTTTTCCGGTGCCTTTCGGGCCTGTCAATAAATTAACCATATGCAAAATCTCCTTTTAACTATAAATTTTTCTGATGAAATGACTTGTGATTATTATACACCAAATGCGGGAATGAAACAACCTTTTTTGTCAAAATTAACAAAAACAAAGAAGAAAAGAATGACAATATAAAAAGAAGTTGCATAACAGATAAGAGGAGATGCCGGATGACGGCGAGGAATGGGCAACAAAGTATGATGGGATTACTTGACAAATTGGGTCAATGCCGGTAAAATTATCAAGAATAAAAAGATATCAGATAAAAACGATAGAAGAGGAATAGTAAGAGAGAAAAGTCTTTCAGAGAGCTGTCGGACGGTGCGAGGCAGCAGACCGGAATCTCCCAACTCGCCTCGGAGTTCTTCTGGTGAAGGAATGAAGGAAGTAGCCGGAAGCGGGTTTTCCCGTTACAGAAAAAAAGGGCGTCTGTCATGCGACAGGCGAATAAGAGTGGTACCGCGTAAGTCATTGCTTTCGTCTCTTGTACATACAAGTTTCTTGTATATGCAGAAGAGACGGAAGCATTTTTATTCTGCAGGAAAGTCAAAAGACTTTTCGGCAGGATTGGGTTTTATGGCAACAGAGATATAAGGAGGAAGAGATTATGTCAGTACCTTACAATCACAGAGCCATTGAGAAAAAATGGCGTCAGCACTGGGAAGAACACCCGGTCAATGTTCAGGAAGATGAAAGAGGAAAACATGAGAAATATTACTGTCTGGATATGTTCCCGTATCCGTCAGGAAATGGGCTTCATGTAGGGCATTGGAGAGGATATGTCATTTCAGACGTGTGGAGCCGTTACAAACTCCTTCAGGGATACTACATCATTCACCCGATGGGATGGGATGCATTCGGACTTCCGGCTGAAAACTACGCTATCAAAATGGGAGTTCATCCGGCAAAATCAACAGCAGAAAATGTAAAAAATATCAAACGACAGATCAACGAGATCGCGGCTCTTTATGACTGGGACAGAGAAGTCAACACGACAGACCCGAATTTCTATAAGTGGACACAGTGGATCTTCGTTAAGATGTTTAAGGAAGGACTTGCATACGAGAAAGAATTCCCGATCAACTGGTGCCCTTCCTGTAAGACAGGACTTGCCAACGAGGAAGTCGTAAATGGAAAATGTGAGCGCTGCGGCACAGAAGTGACAAAGAAAAATCTGCGTCAGTGGATGCTGAAGATCACAAAGTACGCGGAAAGGCTCCTTGCAGATTTGGACAAACTGGACTGGCCGGAAAAGGTAAAGAAGATGCAGAGCGACTGGATCGGAAAATCCTATGGTGCGGAAGTAGATTTCCCAGTGGACGGACGCGAGGATAAGATTACTGTCTACACGACAAGACCGGATACTCTTTATGGAGCAACCTTCATGGTACTCGCCCCGGAACATGCACTTGCAAAAGAACTTGCGACTGACGAGACGAGAGAAGCGGTAGAAAAATACATTTACGATGCGTCCATGAAATCCAACGTGGACCGTCTTCAGGATAAGGAAAAGACCGGTGTGTTCACGGGAAGCTATGCAGTAAACCCGATGAACCAGAAGAAGATCCCGATCTGGCTTTCCGACTATGTACTTGCCGATTATGGTACCGGCGCCATCATGTGCGTGCCGGCTCATGATGACCGTGACTTTGCATTTGCAACAAAATTTGGCATTCCGATCATCCAGGTTATCGCAAAAGATGGAAAAGAGATCGAAAATATGACCGAAGCGTACACCGAAGCTGCCGGAACAATGATCAATTCCGGAGAATGGAACGGAATGGAATCTGCGGTCCTCAAAAAAGAAGCGCCGATGATGATCGAAGAGCGCGGTATCGGAAGAAAGACTGTGAACTACAAACTCCGCGACTGGGTATTTTCCCGCCAGCGTTACTGGGGAGAACCGATCCCGATCGTACACTGCCCGGACTGCGGTGCGGTACCGGTTCCGGAAGAAGAGCTTCCGCTGACACTTCCGGATGTGGATTCCTACGAACCGACAGGAACAGGAGAATCCCCGCTTGCAGCTATTGATTCCTGGGTCAACACGACATGTCCGGTCTGCGGAAAACCAGCCAAGAGAGAAACAAACACCATGCCTCAGTGGGCAGGTTCCTCCTGGTACTTCCTCCGCTACGTGGATCCGCACAACGATAAAGAACTTGTATCAAAAGAAAAAGCAGATGCGATGCTTCCGGTAGATATGTATATCGGAGGGGTGGAACATGCGGTACTGCATCTTCTGTACTCCCGTTTCTATACAAAGTTCCTGTACGACATCGGAGTTGTCGATTTCGACGAACCATTTACAAAATTGTTCAACCAGGGAATGATCACAGGAAAGAACGGAATCAAGATGAGCAAGTCCAAAGGAAATGTCGTTTCCCCGGATGCTCTCGTGAGAGATTACGGATGCGATTCTCTGAGAATGTATGAGCTTTTCGTAGGACCTCCGGAACTGGATGCAGAGTGGGACGACAGAGGAATCGACGGGGTATACCGTTTCCTCAACAAGCTTTGGAATCTTGTGATGGACAACAAAGAAAAAGGTGTGGAGCCGTCCAAAGAGATGATCAAACTTCGCAACAAGATGGTATACGATATCACAAGCCGTCTGGAAAGCTTCAGCCTCAATACAGTTATCTCCGGATTCATGGAATACAATAACAAGTTCATCGAGCTTGCAAAGAAAGAGGGCGGAATCGACAAAGAAACGCTTTCTACTATCGCAGTGCTCCTGGCGCCGTTTGCTCCGCATATGGGAGAAGAACTGTGGGAACAGCTGGGACATACAGGAAGCGTCTTCCACGCAGGATGGCCGACCTATGATGAAGAAGCCATGAAAGACGATGAGATCGAAGTGGCAGTACAGATCAACGGAAAGACAAGAGCCGTTGTGACAATCTCTGCGGAAAGCACAAAAGAAGAAGCCATCGCAGCAGGAAAAGAAGCAATCAAAGAAAAACTGACCGGAAACATTGTAAAAGAAATTTATGTGCCGGGAAGGATTATCAATATTGTAATGAAATAAATAGAGCAAATATTTCAAAAATGCAATGAGAAATGGCGTAGGTAATAGAATTATTATCTGCGTCATTTTTTTGTTGTAAGAATAACTTTTTGAAAATTTTTAACATACATTTAACTGGCAAAAGAAATAGAGAATGGTAAAATTATTTTAGAAGAGATAGTGGATAGGGAGATTTTCATATGTTTTTGATAACGATAATTATTTTGGTAATTGTGGAAGTCATTGGCTTCTTTATTGCGAAAAGATATGAAATGAGCGAAAAAGTAGACAGAGGAATAGAAATTTGTTATTGGAAATTAAGTTATAGACGAAAATTTATTAGAACATTGTTGTTAATTCCTGTATCTATAATTATAATTGTTGGTTTTTTTAAGGAATTTGACATAAATGTTTTCACAGGAATAACAGGACTTGCAGCTTTTAGTATAATTCTTATTCAGGCTTTTTATAATTACAAGAAATGGAAGAATGAAATAGAGTAATAAAATTTGTTTGGTTAGTACGAAAGTAAGGTCAAGGAATAAGGCGAAGGCGATGCGCCGTAGGGGCGGCAGAAATCATCTCAAGCTTAATTTACTTGATAAAAAAATATCCAGCAGAATAATATAGAGCGAGTAAGCACGCCTTTTTTATAGAATTTTTCTATAGCTATATTTGGTTCTGTTCGGTTATCTTGTATGATACAGAGGTATTATTTTGGATAATATTAACAAATCTAAAAAAAATTACAAAAAAGGGTTCATTTTTCTGTGAAATGTATTATACTTAAAGTTAGTGAAAAAAATGTCAGAAAGGGGATAATCATGGCAAAAATTACAGAAGGCTACATGCCGTATTTAGGTTATCAGACTTATTACAGAATTGTTGGGGAAAGAAAAAATAACGGAAAGGCACCTTTGATCTGTCTTCACGGAGGACCAGGGTCTACTCATAACTATTTCGAAGTATTAGATAACGTTGCAGATGAAGACGATCGTATGATCGTTATGTACGACCAGATTGGATGCGGAAATTCTTATCTGGATGGACATCCGGAACTTTGGAACCAGAAAGTATGGTTAGACGAACTGGAAGCCCTGAGAAAACACCTTGACTTAGATGTATGTCATATCATCGGACAGTCCTGGGGCGGAATGATGCAGATCGCTTATGCAGTTGACTATGATCCGAAAGGTGTTAAGAGTTTCATCATTTCAAGCGGACATCCGAGCAGTTCTCTTTGGGAAAGAGAAGGTCTTCGCCGTATCAAAATGATGCCGCAGGATATGCAGGATGCAATTAATCACGCTCTTGAAACTGGCGATTTTACAGGAGAAGCTTACGATGCCGCAGTTGCAGAATATATGGATAGATATTGCAACTACTGGCTTGGAGAAGATGCTCCGGAATGCTGTACAAGACCGAAAAAATCCGGTTCTGAATCTTATGTTGAAGGATGGGGACCAAATGAGTTCGCACCTACAGGAACACTGAAAGATTTTGAATACATTGACAGACTTGAAGAAATCAAGATTCCTTCCCTGATCTGCAGTGGTATTTCCGATCTTTGCTCTCCGCTTGTAGCTAAGACAATGGCAGACAGAATCCCTAATTCCAAATGGATCCTTTGGGAACGTGCAAGACATACCTGCTTTGTTGACAGACACGATGATTACTGTGTAGAACTCATCAAATGGATGAATCAGCACGACTAATTTATCTGAACATATGAAATATAATAGGGGCGCCGCAAAATCATCTGAAGAGATGATGGAGCGGCGCCTTTGTTCTTGTCTGTAGAAGGTGCTTGTGATAGGATAGAAGAAAAATATAAGGATTTGCGGTCAGCTATGATCTGACTTTCCATAATAAAATCAATGGAGGATCATATGATTATGAAAAAAGTGCTTGTAACAGGCGGAACTGCGTTTGTAAGCAGATACATTGCGGAGTATTATGTTGGCAAAGGATTTCATGTCAGCGTGCTGAACAGAAACACAAAAGAACAGTCAAAGGGAGTTCATCTCATCGAAGCGGACAGATACCATCTGGGCAATCGGCTCTGTGATCTTCATTTTGATGTGGTAATTGACACAGGCTATACTTCAGAAGAAGTAAAACTGCTTCTGGATGCCCTTGGCAGTTACGATGATTACATTTTTATCAGTTCCGGCGCAGTATACCCAGACAATCTCCCGCAGCCATTTGCGGAAGAAACGCTTTTGGGAGAGAATACGTACTGGAGAAAATACGGAAGCGACAAGATCGAAGCAGAAGAACTGCTGCAAAAAAAAGACTCGAACGCATATATTTTAAGGCCACCGTATTTGTACGGACCGATGAATGATATATACAGAGAGGCCTTTGTGTTTGACTGTGCACTGCAAGATCGTCCATTCTATCTGCCGGGAGATGGTAGTCTGAAACTGCAGTTTTTCCATATTCACGATCTGTGCAGATTTCTGGATTTCCTTCTGGAGCGAAAACCGGAGCAGCGCATTTTTAATGTGGGGAACGAGGAGATGATTTCTGTTCGGGACTGGGTTTCTCTTTGTTATAGAATTGTTGGGAAAAAAGCGGAACTTGTAAATGTCTATGAATCGGTAGAACAGAGGAATTATTTTAGCTTCTGCGAGTATGAATATCAGCTGGATGTTACCAGACAGTGTGAATTTATGAAGGACACAATACCACTGGAAGAGGGACTGCGGGATTCCTTTGAGTGGTACAGAGACCATCAGGATCAAGTGGAGAAGAAGCCGTTTATCGACTACATTGACCAGAATCTGAAATAGAGTAGATGATACTGAAAAAATTGTAAATAAGGAGGATATCAGCGATGAGAACGGAAGAAGAGATGATACAGATGATCCAGGATATTGCCAGGAAAGACGACAGGATCCGGGCAGCTTATCTGGAAGGATCCAGGGCAAATCCGAAAGTTCCAAAAGATATGTTCCAGGATTATGATGCCGTGTACATCGTGGAGGAGACAGAGTCGTTCCAGAGAGACAAAAGCTGGATCGACCGTTTCGGGAAACGGCTCTATATGCAGTATCCGGAAGACAGGGAAACGCCGGAGGAAAAGGCGCAATGCTACGGTTGGCTGATGCAGTTTGCGGACGGAAACCGGATGGATCTCCATGTCTGTACGAAAGAATATGCCAGAAGCCATCTGGAGCTTTACCGGGTGCTGGTGGACAAGGACGGGATTTTTGAAGAAAAAGAGATGCTGTCAGATGAAAGATACCGGGTACAAAGGCCGGATCAGGAAGAGTTCTCCGCCGTGTGCAATGAGTTCTGGTGGTGCCTCAACAATGTGGCAAAGGGGATGTGGAGAAGGGAGATCCCTTATGTGATGGAGATGCTTGATATGATCATCCGACCGATGCTGAGAACAGTTTTGGAGTGGAAGATCGGTGTGGAGACTGGATTTTCCGTAAGTGCGGGGAAGTCAGGAAAGTACATGGATCAGTATCTGGATAAAGACACATACAGGCGATATCTGGAGACATACACAAGGGCAGAGATTTCTGATATTCAGGCAGGTGTGGAGGAAATGTGCAGGCTTTTCCACGAGACGGCTCTTTGTGTAAGCGGAAAGCTGAAGCTGACGTATAATCTGCAGGAAGCAAAAAACAGCAGGGAATATCTTGAAGATATCCTGTCCCTGCCTTTGGATGCAGAGACGATCCTTCTGAGAAAAAAGTAGCAAAAAGGAGAAAGGAGAAAAAACATGGCAAAATTGAGAAAAATGTTGGGAGACATTCAATCCGATATATGCAAAGATCTCATGAAGCTTATTGAGACACAGAGTAAGCAGACACTGGCGTCCTGGGCGCTTTCTTACGCGGTGGAGGAGTATCTGCCCATTTACCAAAAAGAATACCCGGAAGATCGTATCCTTTCTGAAACAGCGGCGGTTTGCAGGCAATATCTGGGTGGAGAGCAGAAGCTTGCCCAGATCAAACCATATCTGAAAGAGGCGGCCCAGATTGCCAGGGAACTGGATGATATGCCGGCAGCTCAGGCAGCAGCCCGGGCAGTGGCGACAGCGTGTGCATCGGTGCAGACGCCGACGAACACACTGGGATTTTTGTTTTACGGAGCTGCGGCACAGGCGTATGCATCTCTTGGAACCAAGGAGTCCAAGGAAGTATATGAGGAGTGTGCGCAGAAAGAACTGGAAAAGGCGTATGCGGCTTTAAGAGAATGCGCAGTGGAAGAAGAGCCGAATCCGGTAAAGATCAAATGGAATTGCTGATTTTTCTGCAAAAAAGAAAGTGTTGCATTAATGCGTTAAAGTGTGATATACTGTCGGGCGGAGGAGATTTCGGCAGCATATGAAGGAAATCTCTTCTGAAGTAAAAAAGACAGGGGAAAAGAGATGAAAAAAAGAGAGACTTTTACGAGCGGGCTTGGATTTGTCATGGCCTGTATCGGTTCAGCTATCGGACTCGGAAATATATGGATGTTCCCGTATCGATTAGGTGCCTACGGCGGGGCTGCATTTCTCATACCGTATCTCTTCTTTGTGCTGGTGCTTGGAACGACAGGGCTTATGATCGAATTTTCTTTCGGGAGGCATTTCCAAGGCGGATCTATGTCCGGGATACGCAAAGTGTTCAAGGAGAGAAAAATGCGAGGAGGCTCCATTGTCGGAGCGCTTCCGGCCATCGGTCTTGCCGGTATCTTTGTGTTTTACAATATAGTGATAGGATGGATTTTGAAGTATCTTTTCATGAGCGTAAGCGGAGAGCTTGGAAAGATCAATGCGGATACTTATTTTGACGGGTTTGCAGGTACGGCATCTTCTATTCCGTGGGACATCCTGTCCATCATGCTGACAATTCTCATCATTTCATTTGGAGTGACAAAAGGGATTGAGCGGATAAGCAAGATCATTATGCCGGCTCTTTTTGTGATTTTTCTTTTGTTGGCGGTGCGTTCTTTGACGCTCCCTGGAGCGATGGATGGAGTGAGATTTCTGATGAAGCCGGACTGGTCACAGCTTGGTAAGGTGGATACATGGGTCATGGCTCTCGGACAGGCCTTTTTCACAGTGTCGCTCAATGGCTGTGGAATGGTTGTCTACGGAAGCTATCTGAAGAAAGAGTACAATATCCCGAAGCTTTCGCTCACAACAGCGATTCTCGACACAATGGCGGCAATCCTGGCATCCTTTGTGATTATGCCGGCTGTGTTTGCTTTTCAGCTGGATGTTAAGACAGGACCTCCGCTCCTCTTTATAACGATGCCGTCGATTTTTGAGAAGATGCCGGGAGGAAGTATCGTGGCTCCGGTCTTCTTTATCAGCCTTTTGTTTGCTTCTGTTTCATCGTCTATCAATATGCTGGAGGGAGTGACGGAGGCGGTGATCTCGAACACGAAGATCACAAGAAAGAAGGCAGCTATCCTGATCGGAGTGATACTGGGACTTGTATCCGTGCCACTGAATCTCAGTATGGCTGCATTTGACAGCTTTACGAATTTTATTACGATTCTGGTATCGCCTTTGATGGTAATTCTTGTGCTCATCGTTTTCTTTTATCTCTATGACCAAAAGAAAGCAATTCAGGAGATCGGCGAAGGCGGAAACATAAAATTTGGAAAATGGTATGAGTATTTTGTAAAATATGTTTTCCTGATCATTACAGCTTTGGTTGTGATCTTAGGTGTTGTATATGGAGGTATATGGAGGAATCGGATAAAAAACTTGACAAACATCCGATGCAATTGTATACTCCCGTCTTTGACAGTTGGCGGAAGAAAAAATCGCTGTATCCCTTGTGTTTACTGGGTTACAGCGATTTTTACCGTTGTCACAAACTATAGTAATTTATTCCGTCCCTTTGCTTTTTTTCTGGATTGTTCTCATTTTACTTTTGGTTATGAATTGATAGTCTGTCCGGAAACCACAGGCTTCATGTAGATCATCTGTAATCTTTTCACGCTTATATAGAGGGATAAATCCCTGTTCCTGTACCCCGGCGAAATTCATTGCTTTCAGAGTATCCAGCAATTCCACACAGGTATATTTTGAATTCAGTTTTTTCTCAAGGTAACGGTAGATGGTTAATGCAAGGAAACAGATCAGGAAATGTGCTTTGATCCGGTTCTCATCCCGTAAATAAACCGGCCTTGCAGAAAAATCTGTTTTCATGATCCGGAAACATTCCTCGATCTGCCATCTGCCTTCACTTACTTTTAAAATATCACCGATTCCATCATCCAAAAGATCCGTGCACACTGCATAGAGTCCGTCATACTGCGCCTCATCCGCAATCTTATCTTCATCCAGATATTGCTTAATATTCGCAGCTTCCCCATCCTTTGTAACAGCCATCTTTCCAATGAAACGTGCCGGGTCATTGGGGTTCTTTCGGTTCTTCTTGGCATTCCCCGAATCCAGTATCTTTTGTGCCCGTTCCACCTGTTTGTCACGGATGGATTTCTGATACAGGGCATACTTTGGGGAATAAGTTATGATTAAGCGCTGGTGAAGTTTTTGGGTGGTATACGGTTCGTCCTTGTAATAAAGCCCTTTATCATCTTCCGGCAGTTTCGTGATATCGACAGGTTTATCATCGGAGACCCGTTTAAATCCCTGCGGGCTCAGTGCCCACTCTTTTTCTTCTTTCTTCAGCTTTTTAATCGACTGGGTTACGATATAAGCCCGTTCTCCCATGTGGTTGTATTCCCGGATGGATTCCGAACCCAGTCCGGCATCGCTGCAATAAATAAATTTCTGGCATCCGAATTCTCCAAGGACCTTCTTCTCCAGAGGTTTCAGCGATGTCTGCTCGTTTGCGTTTCCCGGGAAAAGGGAAAACGCAAGAGGAATGCCGTCCCCATCCATGAACAGCCCCATTTGGATAATCGGATTCGGTCTGTGTTCTTTGCTTTTTCCGTACTTTTTGCTGCCATCTTCCTGTTCAATCTCGAAATAATAATTGGAGCAGTCATAATAAAGGATCTTATCATTCCTTTCCCCCATGAAATGGCTGTTTTTATAGACTTCTGCCTGGATCATGTCACATTCCGCGCCGAGAACATCCAGCGCGCGGTATACATCATAAAGTTCATAGGAAGGTTTTTCCAAAAACTCCGATGCAGCTTTATAGGAAGAGCGCTTGCTGCATGGCTCCAGTATCCTTGCATAGATCAAGTCGGAAAGGATTGCATTGATGTCATATTTAAACTTATATCTTTGTTTCAATTTCCGACAGATCTTATTCATCTGCATCTGATAATAAATGAACTGCAGGAAAAGGTATCCTCCACGGAAAAAGGTTTGTTTATGATAATCCAGCAAGCGGTCTGCATGAAAAGTGAGTTTTATCTGTTTTTCTTCTTTTTCCTGTTTATACTTTAAAGTTTCTATGCGCGCTTGTTCTTTTGCCCAGGCCATTACATCGTCTCGTGTCGGACCGTGCTCTGGTAAAAGTTCTTTTAAAGTTCCCAGTTTCCTGACGATGACAGAAGTACTAACTCCTTTGTCATTAACATAGCCTTTTGAAATATAAAAAGATTCAGCGTTCTTGGATTTCGAGGTTACAACTCTCATAGAATAAAGCCTCCTTTTATATAGTTTACAATACATTGCAATAAAATGCAATATATAAAAACATAAAATTTGACACAAAAAAAGCAGGTTTTATGCGGCCTGCAAGATATTTTTTTATTATTCAACTGTCAAACTCCCGAATCGGATAAAAAACTTGACAAACATCCGATGCAATTGTATACTTGTTACAGAAAAAATAAATTCTGATAGTGTGTTACTGAATGCAGGCATCAACTATCCTTCACAGATTACATCGTTCGGTGTAGTCTGTAAGGTAGTTGGTGTTTTTTGTTTTAAAGGATGAAACATACTGTTGGATTTTGGAAGAGAAGAGAGGAGAAAAAAGATGAAAGACAAAATTTTTGGTGTTCTTCAGAGAATTGGACGAAGTTTTATGCTTCCGATCGCCATCCTTCCGGTGGCCGGTCTTTTGCTTGGTATCGGCAGTTCTCTCACGAACGCTACCACCATTGAGATGTATGGATTAGAGCCGGTTCTTGGGGACGGGACGATTCTTCACGCTCTTTTTACTATCATGACAAGGGCAGGAAGCGCTATATTTGACAACCTGCCGATCATTTTTGCGGTAGGGGTGGCCATCGGTATGGCCAAGAAAGAGAAGGAAGTAGCAGCGCTTTCTGCTATGATCTCTTTTCTTGTCATGAACATTACCATCAACGCGCTTTTACAGATCGAAGGTATCGTTCTGGCAGACGGGACAGTTGCTGATGGTGTTCTGAGTGGTACAGTGGCAAGTGTACTTGGAATTCCAACCTTGCAGATGGGAGTGTTTGGCGGTATTATCGTAGGACTCGGAGTGGCGGCACTTCACAACAAATACTATAAGATCGTACTTCCAAATGCATTGTCCTTCTTTGGCGGCTCCAGGTTCGTGCCGATCATTTCTACAGTCGTTTATGTGGGAGTTGGGATCATCATGTATTTTGTTTGGCCCTTCGTGCAGAACGGAATCTACGCCCTTGGCGGCCTTGTCACGGGAACCGGATATGTGGGAACTCTGATTTTTGGTATCATCAAGCGTGCTCTGATTCCATTCGGACTCCATCATGTATTTTACTTGCCGTTCTGGCAGACAGCCGTTGGAGGAACGATGGAGATCGGTGGACAGCTGATCCAGGGCGGACAGAATATTTTCTTTGCGCAGCTGGCTGATCCGTCTACGATTCATTTCAGTGCAGATGCGACGAGATACTTTTCAGGAGAGTTCATTTTCATGATTTTTGGACTTCCGGGAGCAGCGCTTGCCATGTATCGTTGTGCAAAACCGGAAAAGAAGAAACAAGCAGGAGGACTCCTTTTATCTGCAGCCCTTACGTGTATGCTGACAGGTATCACGGAACCACTGGAATTTTCCTTCCTGTTCGTAGCGCCGATTCTTTTTGTCGTGCAGGTTATTTTGGCAGGTGCGGCTTATATGATCGCTCACATGCTGAATATTGCGGTAGGGCTTACGTTCTCCGGAGGTATACTGGATCTCTTTATGTTTGGTATTCTGCAGGGAAATGAAAAGACAAGCTGGCTTTTGATCATTCCGGTGGGGATCGTCTATTTTGTCCTTTACTATGTGATCTTCACAGTCCTGATCAAAAAGTTGAACCTCAAGACACCTGGACGAGAAGATGACGACGTAGAGACGAAGCTGTATACAAAGGCGGACTACAAAGCAAAACAAGGAAAGGCAGGAGGAAACGGGGAAGAGCGCGCCGAAGATGAGAGAAGCGTCCTCATTACTCAGGGACTAGGCGGAAAGAAAAATATTTCTGATGTGGACTGTTGTGCAACAAGACTTCGCTGTACAGTCGTGAAACCGGAGCTTGTGAACGAAGGCATCTTAAAGCAGACCGGTCCGTCAGGTATCGTTCGAAAAGGTCAGGGAATCCAGATCATTTACGGTCCGTCCGTGACGGTTATCAAATCCAATCTGGAAGATTATCTTGTTCACGCACCGAATGAAGAGTATGTGGCGGCAGAGAGATCAGAAGAAGCGGAAGTGCCGGCGAAAAAAGAGAAGGCCAAAGAGGAAAAAGAAGCGAAAGAGGCTTGCACAAAGAAAACCCTTTTCTCGCCGTTTAAAGGCAAGGCAGCGCCGATCACGGAAGCGCCGGATGAAGCATTTGCAGGAAAAATGATGGGCGATGGCTACATCGTATTCCCGGAAGAAGGAGTGGTTTATGCTCCGGAAGACAGCACGGTATCCTTCGTGTTCCCGACAAATCATGCCATCGGACTTACGACGGCGGACGGTGTAGAATATCTTCTGCACATTGGTGTGGATACAGTAAAACTGGAAGGAAAAGGATTCGAAACATTTGTAAAAGACGGAGATTTTGTAAAAAAGGGAGACAAACTTATGGCTTTTGATATAGAATATATAAAAGAGCATGCGAAATCCGAAGCTTGTATTGCCGTGTTTACAGGATTGACAGAAGGGGAAGAAGTTGTGATGAAGGCATCCGGTCATGTAGATGCGCAGGACGAAATTGCGGAAATCGTAAGCTGCCAATAATGGGAAGGTATCCAGCCTTCCCCTCAAAAGGAGCTTGGAGACGGATGTATCGGATCATCAAAGTTTTGAACAACAATGCTGTTCTGGCATGGAACAAAGAACGAAAAAAAGAACAGATCCTCCTTGGAAATGGGATCGGATTCGGCAAGAGGCCGGGGGAGGAGAGCGGACCTATAAAGGACGCCAAAGTTTATTCCTTAGTCACGAGAAGAACCCAGGTATCGGCTCTGAAAGTCGTAAACGGGATTCGGCCAGTATACCTGGAGGCAGCCGGGAAGATCCTGGATGAAGCGGAAACGGTGTTTGCCAAGGTGAGTCATGATAATCTTCTTCCGCTTGCGGATCATATTGCTCTGGCGGCAAAACGGGCGGAAGAGAAAAAGAGCATACCAAATCCATTCACACCGGACATCAAAGTTCTCTTTGAGGAAGAGTACCGGATTGCAAAGAAGGGCAGGGAAATCATAAGAGAGATGACAGGACAGGAGATCACGGACGATGAAGTGGGCTTTATCGCTCTTCATGTCCACTCAGCCCGTTCGGATGAAAAAGTATCGGAAACGCTGGAAAATACAAGGATCATCAATCAGAGTATCCGCATGATCGAAGAGTATTTCGGCATCAGACTGGAACAGGAATCTCTTGGATACAACCGGATGATGAGTCACATCTACTATATGCTGGCCAGGATTCGCAAAGGAGAACCGGTAAAGGCGGATCTGAATGAATTTGTAAAAGTGAAATACGAAAAAGAGTTTGAGTCGGCAGAAAAGATCTGCCAGTGGATCGCAGGGGAAATGAAAAAGGAAGTTCCAGAAGAAGAGATAGGGTTTCTGGCGATCCACATTTTACGGGTTGTAAATAAAGAGGTATAGCCATCTTGCGGCTATACCTCTTTTTTCTGACTTATCTAGATGATTTTTGTTGTCCACTTTGTGCAGTCCCACACTTCAGATACGACATCACGGTAAAACTCCGGTTCATGACAGATGAGAAGGACGCTTCCGCGGTATTCCAGAAGTGCTTTTTTCAGCGCATCTTTGGCGTCTGCATCCAGATGGTTGGTCGGCTCGTCCAAAAGGAGAAGATTTGTCTCCCGGTTGATAAGCTTGCAGAGACGTACTTTCGCCTGTTCCCCTCCGCTTAGAACCCGTACCTGGCTTTCGATATGCTTTGTCGTAAGGCCGCACTTGGCCAGGGCAGAGCGCACCTCATACTGGGTAAAGGAAGGAAATTCCGCCCAGATCTCATCGATACAGGTGGCTTTGTTTTCTCCTTTTACTTCCTGCTCGAAATACCCGATCTGGAGATTTTCGCCAAGTTCACAGCTCCCTTTCAGGGAAGGGATGAGTCCCAGGATGCTTTTCAGAAGGGTTGTCTTTCCGATACCATTTGCTCCTACAAGGGCGATCTTCTGTCCGCGCTCCATGGATATGGAGATCGGGCGGGAGAGCGGCTCATCGTATCCGATGACAAGATCCTTCGTCTCAAAGAGAAAACGTCCAGGTGTTTTCCCAACCTTAAAGTGGAATTCCGGTTTTGGGCGCTCTGCGGCAAGCTCGATGACTTCCATTTTGTCGAGCTTTTTCTGGCGGGACATAGCCATGTTCCTCGTGGAGACACGGGCTTTGTTGCGGGCCACGAAATCTTTAAGTTCGCTGATCTCCTGCTGCTGACGGCGGTAGGCAGCCTCAAGCTGCGCTTTCTTTACCGCATATACTTCCTCAAAATGAGTGTAATCGCCCACGTAGCGGTTCAGTTCCTGGTTTTCCATATGGTAGATGATGTTGACGACTTCATTCAAAAACGGGATGTCGTGGGAAATCAGGATGAAAGCGCTTTCATATTCCTGGAGATAGCGTTTCAGCCAGGCGATATGTTCTTCGTCCAGATAGTTGGTCGGCTCGTCCAGAAGAAGGATATCCGGTTTTTCAAGGAGAAGTTTTCCAAGCAGGATCTTTGTGCGCTGGCCCCCGCTTAAGTCGGTCACATCCCGGTCAAGGCCGATGTCCAAAAGTCCGAGAGCACGGGCTACTTCCTCCACCTTAGCGTCGATCACATAGAAATCATGCATCGTGAGCATATCCTGGATCGTGCCAAGTTCTTCCATCATTTCTGTCATCTCCTCTTCAGATGCAGTGCCAAGGGAATCACAGATAACGTTCATCTTTTCTTCCAGCTGGAAAAGCCAGGAGAAAGCAGATTTCAGTACGTCCCGTATGGTCATCCCTTTTTCAAGAACAGTGTGCTGATCCAGATACCCGATACGGACATTCTTTGCCCACTCGATTTTCCCTTCATCCGGTGTAAGATGTCCGGTAACAATATTAAAAAAAGTAGATTTTCCCTCTCCGTTTGCGCCCACAAGCCCGATATGTTCTCCGCGCAGAAGGCGGAAAGAGACGTCGGAGAAGATGGCTCTGTCGCCAAATCCATGTGTGAGATGCTCTACGTTCAAAATACTCATGATAAATCAAACTCCTTTGTATGAATCAGAATCTCAGACTATTGTACAGGAAAAAAGAACGTTTGTCATTCTGTTTTTTTCGGGGGAGGATAATGGCATTTTTTCGAAGCCGTTTTCCTTCCGGCAGGGTGTGGCATGGAGAAGATGAATGTGGTAAAATCGTGATAGCGAAGATCATGAAAAGGAGGAAAACGATCGTGAAGATTGGTATCATTGGCGCGGGAAACATCGCGGGAACTATGGCAAAGACATTAAATGGAATGGAAGATGCAAAAGGCTATGCCGTGGCTTCCAGGAATCTTAAGAAAGCGCAGAAATTTGCCGGGGAAAACGGGTTTGAAAAGGCGTACGGCTCATACGAAGAGATGCTCCGGGATCCGGAAGTGGAGCTTGTCTATATAGCCACGCCCCACTCCCACCATTATGAACATATCAAGCTTTGTCTGGAACACAAAAAACCGGTGCTCTGCGAGAAAGCTTTCACAGCGAACGCTGCTCAGGCAGAAGAAGTCCTGAAAATATCAGAGGAAAAAAAGATCTTTGTAGGAGAAGCAATGTGGACGAGATTCCTTCCTTCCAGGACAATGATCGATGAGATCGTCAAAGGCGGAGAGATCGGAAAAGTACATATGATCACGGCGAACCTTGGATACAAGATCGATCACGTGGAGAGACTGCGCAAACCGGAGCTGGCAGGGGGAGCTCTTCTGGATGTGGGAATCTACCCTCTTTCCTTTATCCGGATGGTAACAGATGCCAAGATTCAGTCTGTGACTACATGCTGCACAAAGCTGGAGACAGGAGTAGACGCCCAGAATACAGCGGTCTTCCAGTTCAGTGACGGGTGCATAGCGTCCATGCACAGCAGTATGCTCGGAGGGACGGAGCAGGCCGGCATTGTCTACGGAGACAAAGGATATCTGATCGCGTGGAATATCAATAACGTGAACCGGATCCAGGTATACGACAATGCCAAAAGACTGGTACGGGAGATGACTGTCCCGGAACAGATCACGGGATTCGAGTACGAAGTGCGGGCAGCCATAAAGGCGATCCAGGAAGGAAGGACTGAATGCCCGCAGATGCCCCACAGTGAGACACTCTATATGATGCGGCAGATGGATGAGCTCCGGAAAACATGGGGAGTCGTCTATCCATTTGAGCCTTAGCACGAACACCGGGGAGTGAAAAATCCTGGATGCAGATGTCAGCAGGAGCCAAGGAAGAAGGAGAAGATGCGGCTCATTTTTTTGGAAGACAGATACATGCATTCCGGATGCCACTGTACGCCAAGCAGGAAAGGGTGGGAAGTCCCTTCGATGGATTCGGGCATACCGTCCGGAGCATAGGAACTGCATATGAGACCGGAGCCGGCTGTTTTTACTCCCTGATGGTGGAAACTGTTGACCCGGGCCGTCTCCCCAAGGATTTCCCTGATCATGCTTCCTTCTTCAGTCTGGATCGTGTGGGCCGGCTCAGAACGGTATCTGGAAGGATAGCTGTGGTTGAAAAATGTCGGGTTTTCGGATAAATCCTGGTAAATACTGCCTTGGCAGGCGATAGAGAGAATCTGCATCCCCTTGCAGATAGCGAGGGTTGGCTTTCGGGAATGTTCAAGCAGATCGGTCATAAATCGGAGCTGGAAGAGATCGAAAGAAAAATCAGTGTCTCCAAGATGTCCGGACGGCAGTTCTCGAAAGAGCAAAGGATTGATATCGCCGCCTCCGCAGAAGAGAAATCCGTCGAATTTTTTTTCGCATTCCCGGAAAAAGGAAGGCGGATAATCTTCGAAATAAGGGATGGAAAAAGGCATTCCGCCATGGTCGGCGACAGACTGGATGTATGGCAGACTTGTGAAAATCCGGTTTCGTTCCCGTGCGCAGACGACGATACCGATGGAAGGGCGTTTCTGTTTCATATATCGATTCCTTTCCGCTTATATTAGACTATACTACCATATGAAAAGGAGCCTCCGCTTATGAATTTGATTGACATGCACTGTGATACCATCTATGAGATGCTTTCGGGAGAAACACCAAAGGACCTGCGAAAGAACAACCTGAAAGTAGATCTGGAAAAACTCAGGAAAGCGGGATCGGCTGCACAGTTTTTTGCCTGCTTTATCTGTATGGATGAATTTTTGGGAAAGTCCAGGTACGAGCAGGCATATGAATATGTTCGTGTCATGGCGTCCTGCCTGAAAAAACAGATCTGGATGTATCCAGAGGAGATCGCGTTTGCAGGAAACGGAAGAGACCTTGAGCGCAATCAGAGAGAAGGAAAGATTTCTGCGTTCCTCACATTGGAAGAAGGAGGTGTCATCCACGATGATTCCGCAAGGATCGAAGAACTGTGGCAGATGGGGATCCGTCTGATCACTCTGACATGGAATTACGAAAACTGCATGGGATATCCAAACAGCAAAGATCCGGCCACAATGGGAAAAGGATTGAAACCGTTTGGAATCTTTACGGTAGAGCGGATGAACGAGCTTGGTATGATCGTAGATGTGTCGCACTTGTCGGAAGGGGGATTCTGGGATGTGATCCGTTACAGCAGCAAACCGCCTGTGGCATCCCACTCTAATGCAAGAGCTATAAAAGAGCATCCAAGAAATCTTTCAGATGGACAGATCCGGGCGCTGTCGGAAAAGGGCGGGATCGCCGGTCTGAATTTTTACCAGCACTTTTTGGGAAATACAGATGAATGCCGGATTGAAGAAATGGTTGCACATGTAAAACATATGTTCCAAAAAGGCGGCGAGGACTTTGTGGCTATCGGGACCGACTTTGATGGATTCCACGGCGCTGCAAGGATGGAGATCGAGAATATCGGGGAGATAGACGTATTGAAAGAGGCGCTTTTAAAAAATGGGTTTACCGAACGTCAGGTAGAAAAAATATGGTATAGAAATGCAAAAAGAGTCATTGATGAAGTAATGTGAGGGTAGAAGAATGACACGAAAAAGGGGCGTTTTCGCCAATGTCATTAAGTTAATTTAAAAATTAAAAAAAGCAGAATGCAAGTAGGTAAAATCTCACTTGTATTTTGCTTTTTTCATTTTGTTATCTGTTTTTTTGCACGGCAAACAGACAGATGGATTGTACATCTGTCTATAATCCTATATAATGATGAATGGTTATGCTACCCTGTATAGAAAACTTACTGACGCCTGAGGTTTGACTTTCCGAGGGTCTCGACGCCCAGGTCTTATTGGTAATATATGTTTTTCTATCAGTTTAACCACATCAGGTGGACGAAGTTTCCGTTTGCGTCGCAGATATTCTCTGCAAATGTAAATGGCAATAGTAAAGTTCACCTGATTTTTCTTACTTATATTTTCTGTGTGTTCAACTACATATGTTGTAATTAATTCGCAGTAATTATATAAGGTCAATCTTGCAAATATTTCTTGCTTTATGTAATCCACTTTTTTGGCATGAAAACTAGTTAGCCCTATAGCATATTTCAATTCACGAAATGATGTTTCTATGCCCCATCTTAAGTGATATAATTCCTTAAGTTTTTCTGCCGAAAAGCAAAAACGGTCCAAGTTTGTAATTACCGTTTCATAGGAATCATCTGCTATTTTAAACCTTGCAATTCTAAAGGAGATAGGATAATCCTCTTTGCTTCCTATTGGAAGATAATCAAAGGTTTGTACTGTTGGCATGAATTTATATCCTGCTTGTTTCTTTGACTTAGTTTGATTTCGTGTCAGAATCAGATTGATATCCATATCAAAAACTGCCGTTTGTGGAAGTTCTAAGCCTGATGCAATGCCATTGCTGTGAACATCTTTTATTCTAATCAAAAATTTCCAGCCTTTTTCTATTGCGTGAGACATAATGTTATAGTTTTCATATCCTCTATCAGCAATTAATATAACTTTGTCCAATGTCACCCTTTCTATCATTTGAATGCATGCTCTGTGTTCTTGATACGTAGAGGCAGTTTGAACCAATGCATCAATATAAGTTCTGTTTAAAACATCATACAGGGCATTTAGATGTAAGTGATTACCGGTTGCACCAAGTTGATTTGATTTCCAAAGAGTTTCCGGGTCGTTTAGATTCGGTGCAATAGTTAGATTGCTGCCATCGCAAGCCAAAAGTTGATATCCCTCATATAAGTTTTTTGTTTGAGCATTTTCTTCTGTAAACGCATGAAATAAGTATTCAAATGCTTCTGGTAGAATTTTAGCCCGCTGCTGTGTATACGCTGAAACAGTAGGAGCATTCACATCAAAATCGAAAAAATCCAAGAGTTCTTTATTCAGCGTGCAACCGCCGGAATTCATGGTAATGCCAACACATGTCTTAAAATTAATTTTGCGGTTTCTTGAAAAATCAGTATCTGGATTTTTCAAGAACAAAGATGGATTTCTTGCCAATTCTGAAATTAGATTTTCTAGTGAAACCGTAACCTTTTCAATATAGTGACTCATAATGTATCCTCCTTGCAATCAAGATATTCCTTAATTACAAGGGCCGCTTTCGCAACCTTAATATATATCGGTAGCGAAAGCGGCCGCACATTCTATCTTGTTTGTCAACTATTTTTACAAAATAAAAAGACTCCTATATTATTTCTAATATAAGAATCTAATTATTTTTCCTTAACTTAATGACATTGGCGTTTTCGCCCCTTTTTATGCTTATTTATTCTTATTTGCTTCAGCCAGTTTCATAGCGCGCACTTTGAGCGGCAGTCCGAAAAGGTTGATGAAACCATCTGCGTCGTGATGGTCGTAAAGTTCTCCTGTCGTAAAGCTTGCGAGAGATTCGCTGTACAGAGAGTACGGGGATGTCGTGCCGGCTTTGATGATGTTGCCTTTGTAGAGTTTGAATTTGACTTCTCCTGTCACATATTCCTGTGTGGATTCTACAAATGCCTGTATTGCTTCGCGAAGCGGTGTAAACCATTTTCCTTCGTAGACAACTTGCGCCAGTTTATTTCCCATGTCTTTTTTAACTTCGTATGTAGCGCGGTCAAGAACAAGTTCTTCCAGCTGCTGGTGTGCTTCCATCAGGATTGTTCCGCCAGGTGTCTCGTACACACCGCGTGACTTCATGCCAACAACACGGTTTTCCACGATATCCACGATGCCGACCCCGTGCTTTCCGCCAAGCTTATTTAATTCAGTAATGATTTCGGAAACTTTCATCTCTTTTCCATTTAAGCTTTTTGGCACACCTTTTTCGAAAGTCATTGTCACATATTCCGGTTCATCCGGCGCTTTTTCTGGTGTCACTCCAAGGACGAGAAGATCGTCGTAGTTTGGCTCCACAGCCGGGTCTTCCAGTTCCAGCCCTTCATGGCTGATGTGCCATAAGTTACGGTCGCGGCTATAGCTGTGGCTTGCATCGAACGGAAGGTCGATACCGTGCTGCTTACAGTATTCGATTTCTTCTTCACGAGACTGCATTGTCCAGATATCTGTCATTCTCCAAGGAGCGATGATCTTCAGATCCGGAGCCAGAGCCTTGATGCCAAGTTCGAAACGGATCTGGTCATTTCCCTTTCCGGTAGCACCGTGGCAGATTGCTGTGGCGCCTTCTTTTCTTGCAACCTCCACCAATTTTTTTGCGATTCCCGGGCGGGCCATAGATGTGCCCAAAAGATATTTGTTTTCGTAGACTGCTCCGGCCTGTACACAAGGAACGATATAATCGTCACAGAATTCATCGATGATGTTTTCAATGTATAATTTGGAAGCTCCGGATAATTTTGCACGTTCTTCCAGTCCGTCCAGTTCTTCGCCCTGACCGCAGTCGATGCAGCAGCAGATGACTTCATAATCAAAATTTTCCTTTAACCATGGGATGATCGCGGTTGTGTCCAGACCGCCTGAGTACGCAAGTACCACTTTTTCTTTCATAATCTATGTCCTCCTGAAAAATTGTTTTTGCAAATCACATGAGTTACTATACACCTTTCTACATAAATATGCAAGGAAAAAATAGAAAAAATATTATAAAATGCATATTACACAAAAAAATATGCAATTTACTGGAATAAATATACAAAAAATATGCGTAAATATACTTGCGAAAGAAAAAAACTGGTTGTATACTAAAAGCTACAAGGCTTTGAGTGACAAAGAGAAAGGAATAAAGTGTATGATTAGAGCAGGGATTATCGGTTCTACGGGATATGCAGGCGGCGAGCTTGTGAGGATCCTCATGGGACATAAAGATACGGAGATCAAATGGTATGGTTCCAGAAGTTATATAGATAAGAAGTACGCGGATGTCTACCAAAATATGTTTCAGATCGTGGACGACATCTGTAAAGACGATAATATGGAAGAGCTGGCAGATAAGGTGGATGTGATTTTTACAGCGACACCGCAAGGATTCTGCGCTTCTTTGCTGAATGAGACGATTCTTTCCAAAACAAAGGTTGTTGACTTGAGCGCGGATTTCCGCATCAAGGATCAGCGGACGTACGAGCAGTGGTACAAGATCGAGCACAAGAGTCCGCAGTTTCTGGACGAAGCAGTATATGGGCTCTGTGAGATCAACAGGGAAAAGATAAAAGGGGCAAGGATTGTTGCCAATCCGGGCTGCTATCCGACTTGTTCCATTTTGTCCGTGTATCCTCTTGCAAAAGAAGGGATTATCGATATGAATACACTGATCATTGACGCCAAGTCCGGGACGTCAGGGGCGGGAAGAGGTGCCAAGGTAGATAACCTCTACTGCGAAGTTAATGAAAACATCAAGGCATACGGGGTGGCCGGACATCGCCACACACCGGAGATCGAGGAGCAGCTCACATATGCTTCCGGAGTACCAACCGTGCTGAATTTTACACCGCACCTTGTGCCGATGAACAGAGGGATCCTTGTGACAGGTTACGCATCACTGAAGAAAGAAGTGTCCTATGAAGAAGTAAAAGCAATATATGATGCTTATTATAAAAAGGAACAGTTTGTACGTGTTCTGGAAAAAGATGTCTGCCCTCAGACGAAATGGGTGGAGGGAAGCAACTACGTGGACGTGAACTTCAAGATCGATCCGAGGACAAGAAGGATCATCATGATGGGAGCCATGGACAATCTTGTGAAAGGAGCGGCAGGACAGGCGGTACAGAACATGAATCTCATGTTTGGCCTTCCGGAAAACGAAGGCCTCAATCTTGTTCCGATGTTCCCGTAAAGTAAAATAAAAAATGGCAATTCGGGTAATGACAATCGAAGACTATGATCAGGTGTATGCACTTTGGAAAAGCATACACGGGTTTGGGATACGCAGTATTGACGACTCCAGGGATGGGGTAGAGCGGTTTTTGAAAAGGAATCCTACCACCAGCGTGGTGGCGGAGGCGGACGGAAAGATCGTGGGATGCATCCTTTGCGGACATGACGGACGGCGCGGCTGCTTTTACCACGTCTGTGTAGAAGAAGCTTATCGGAAACACGGCATCGGAAAACAGATGGTGGCCGTTTCCATGCATGCTCTGCGGGAAGAAGGCATAAATAAAGTATCCCTCATCGCATTTACGGAAAATGACATCGGCAATGCATTCTGGAATAAGATCGGATGGACAAAACGGGAAGATCTGAATTATTATGATTTTACACTGAATGAGGAGAATATTACGACATTTATCAAATAACAGGAGGAAGCGAAACATGAAAGTTGTAACAGGAGGAGTGACAAAAGCAAAAGGATTTGAAGCTGCCAGCACAGCGGCAAAGATCAAGTATCAGGACCGGACAGACATGGCGCTCATATACAGTGAAAAGCCTTGTGTGGCAGCAGGGACATTTACGACAAACGTCGTGAAAGCGGCGCCGGTCAAATGGGACAGAAAGATCGTGGAGAGCGGTCAGCCGGTCCACGCGGTTGTTGTAAATTCTGGAATTGCAAATGCCTGCACTGGCGCGGAAGGGATGGGATACTGTGAAGAGACTGCGAAGGCGGCAGGGGAAGCTCTTGGGATCCCGTCTGGAAGCGTCGTGCTTGGATCCACAGGAGTTATCGGAAAACAGCTCCCTATCGATCGCATCAAAGCAGGGGTAGGAGAACTTGTCAAAAAGAAAAATGACAGCCTTGAGAACGGCACGCTGGCGGCAAAAGCGATCATGACGACAGATACAAAAGAGAAGGAACTGGCAGTGGAGATCGAGATCGGAGACAAGACCGTTACCATCGGAGGGATGGCAAAAGGATCCGGAATGATCCACCCGAATATGTGCACAATGCTCAGTTTTATCACGACCGATGCAGTCATCGGAAAAGAAGCCCTTCAGAAGGCGCTGAGCCAGGATGTGGATGATACGTACAACATGATCTCTGTGGACGGCGACACCTCCACAAACGACACCGTGCTCCTTCTTGCCAACGGGGCTGCGGGCAATGAAGAGATCAAAGAAGGGACGGAGGATTTTGATACCTTCGCGGAAGCGCTCCACGAGATCAATGTGTATCTGGCAAAACGGATCGCAGGCGACGGGGAGGGGGCGACAGCTCTTTTTGAGGCGACGGTCGTTGGATGTGAATCAAAAGAACAGGCAAAGACACTGGCAAAATCCATCGTTTGCTCTAATCTGACGAAGACAGCCATCGCAGGACATGACGCAAACTGGGGACGTATCCTCTGTGCCATGGGATATTCCGGAGCATCCTTTGACCCGGAAAAAGTGGATCTGTATTTTGTGAGCAGCGCAGGTAAGATCCAGATCATTGAGAACGGCACAGCGGTGGCCTACAGCGAGGAAGATGCCACAAAGATTCTTTCTCAGCCGGAAGTCATCGCCCTTGCCGACATCAAGATGGGAGGGGAAAAAGCATCCGCCTGGGGATGCGACCTTACATATGACTATATAAAGATTAATGCAGACTACAGAAGTTAGGAGGTAATAGGGATGGATAAGAGTATGCAAAAATATCTGGACAAAGCCGAAGTGCTCATTGAGGCATTGCCATATATCCAGAGATTCAACCGGAAGATCATCGTTGTAAAATACGGAGGAAGCGCCATGTTGGATGAAGAACTGGAAAAACGGGTCATCCAGGATGTCGTTCTTCTGAAACTATGTGGTTTCAAACCGATCATTGTCCACGGCGGCGGCAAGGAGATCAGCAGATGGGTAAAGAAAGTTGGAAAGGAACCGAAGTTTGTGAATGGTTTCCGTGTGACAGATGAGGAGACGATGGAAATCGTTGAGATGGTTCTCTCCAAAGTCAACAAAAAGCTTGTACAGCTTGTAGAAGAACTTGGGATCAAAGCAATCGGTATCAGCGGACAGGACGGCGGTCTTTTGAAAGTGACAAGAAAATACGCAGACGGAGAGGATATCGGTTACGTGGGAACGGTATGCGACGTAGAGCCGAAGATCCTGTTTGATCTCATCGAGAAAGATTTTCTCCCAATTGTCTGCTCTGTAGGTCTGGACAACGATTTCCAGGCATACAATGTCAATGCGGACGAGGCTGCGTGCAAGATCGCAAGCGCGGTCAATGCGGAAAAGCTGGCGTTTTTAACGGATATTGAAGGTGTGTACAAAAATCCGGATGATCCGTCTACCCTCATTCCGGAACTTTCCGCAGAGGAGGCCCTTGGGCTGATCAGGGATGGATACATTGAAGGCGGTATGCTCCCAAAACTCAAAAGCTGCATCCATGCGCTGGAGAACGGGGTATCCCGTATCCATATCATGGATGGGCGTATTCCGCACTGTCTGCTTCTTGAAATCTTTACAAATAAAGGAATCGGAACAGCGATTCTGAACGATCAGGAGTGTCGATATTATCATGGATAATCAATATATGAAAGAGGTGCAGGATGCCATTGTACATACGTACAATCCTTTTCCAGTCGTGCTGGATCACGGAAAAGGGGCATATCTGTACGATGAGGAAGGGAATGCGTATCTGGATTTCGCGGCAGGTTACGCGGTGTGTTCCCTCGGATACGGAAACGAAGAGTGGAACCAGGCGCTGAAAGCGCAGATTGACAAGCTGTGTCATACGTCAAATCTATATTTTCACACGAGGACGAAGGAAGCGGCCCAAGCGTTGAAAAAACTGTCCGGAATGGATAGGATTTTCTTTACAAACAGCGGCGGGGAAGCAGTGGAAGGCGCTCTGAAGGCGGCGCGGAAATATGCATATACAAAAGGAACAGGACGCTATGAGTTTATAGCCATGGAAGAGTCCTTTCATGGGCGGAGTTTCGGTGCAGTGTCCGTGACCGGTCATGAAGCGTACAGAAAGCCTTTTGAGCCGCTTTTGTCCGGCGTTCGCTTTGCAAAGTACAATGACCTTAACAGTGTAAAAGAGCTTGTAAATGAAAAGACATGTGCCATTATCCTGGAACCTCTCCAGGGGGAGGGCGGTATCAATCTGGCAACGGAAGCATTTATGAAAGGCATCAGAAAGCTCTGTGATGACGAAGGAATCCTCATGATCTGCGATGAAGTTCAGTGTGGAATGGGACGCACAGGTTCTATGTTCGCGTGGCAGGAGTTCGGTGTAAGACCGGATATTTTGACAATGGCAAAGGCCATCGGAAACGGATTTCCGGTAGGAGCTTTCGCTATGACGGAAAAAGTGGCGGAATTTTCCCTTGCACCGGGAGATCACGGGACAACATACGGAGGAAACCCGCTTGCCTGCGCGGCTGTAGCAAAGACAGCAGAGATCTTTGAAAGGGAGGATATCCCCGCACATGTAAGGAAAGTAGGGGCATATCTGGCAGAAAAGCTGGATGAGCTTGTGGACACATACAGCTGTGTCGTGAAACGAAAAGGAAAAGGACTCATGCAAGGAATTGAGATGACGGTACCAATCTCCGAAATCACAGGGAAAGCGCTGAAAAAAGGTCTGCTTGTGATTGGGGCTGGGAGCAATGTTCTGAGGTTTGTGCCGCCTCTCATCATTACAGAGAAAGAGGTAGACCGCATGATCACGATTCTGAAAGAGATTTTGGAATAAGACTGCATGCATAGAAACCCGGCATACTGGAAAGAATCATACTTCAAGAAGAAGGAAGGAGGATTCCAGTATGACCGGGTTTATTATTGCTTTGATATCAGGAGCTCTCATGAGTGTCCAGGGAGTATTCAACACACAGGTTACGAAAACAGCGGGAATGTGGGTCAGCAATATGTGGGTGCAGTTTTCCGCTTTTATCGTCTGTCTGTTCGTTTGGGCGGCCATGGGCAGGGAGCCTGTGGGAGAACTTTTGCACGTCCATCCAAGATACATGCTCCTTGGCGGAGCTATCGGAGCTGGCATTACTTGGACAGTCATTAGAAGCATGGATGCGCTTGGTCCTGCGAAAGCGGCGCTTCTGATTGTTATCGCACAGCTGATCGTGGCGTATCTCATAGAGCTGATGGGGCTTTTCGGTGTGGATAAACAGCCCTTTGAACTAAAAAAAGCGGCCGGGCTTTTGCTGGCTCTTGTGGGAATTGCGATTTTCCAATGGAAATAGAGTTGTAATTTAAAACAAAATTCGCTACAATAGAACTATCGCATAGAGGGGGCTTATCGTTCTGTACGATAAGGAGAAGTATGCAGAAAAAAAGAATACGGAAACTCTGTCTTGTGATACTTGTGGTATTGATCGGGATGATCGGATGCGGGAAAAAGGGAGGGGATTCCCTTCGGGAAATACCTGTATCCGACCAGGAGGAAACACCGGAAGAAGAGCAGCAAAAAGACGAAGCACAGGCGGACACAGACGATAAAAAAGAGGCGGAGGAAAATACAAAAGAGGAAAACCTTGTCGTGTATGTCTGCGGAGAAGTAAGGAAGCCGGGGGTCGTGGAGCTGCCAAACGGAAGCAGGATCTACGAAGCCATCGAAAAGGCGGGCGGTATGACGGAGAAAGCGTCAGCTTCTTATCTGAATCAGGCCGAGATCTTAAAAGACGGGGCAAAAGTTTACGTGCCGTCATCGGAGGAAGCGGATGCTCTAAGAGAAACAAAAGAAGATGGTGCTGGAAGTCAGGCAGGAGGACAAAAGGAAGAAGGAAAAGTCAACCTAAACGAAGCTTCCAGGGAAGAGCTCATGACGCTGCCGGGTGTCGGGGAGGCAAAGGCAGACAGCATTTTGTCTTACAGAGAAGAGAATGGAGGGTTTGATTCCATCGAAGAGATCATGGAAATATCCGGGATCAAGGAAGGAGTTTTCGAAAAAATGAAAGATAAGATTACAGTTTAGCGAGGGAGAAATATGGCAAAAAGGGTATTGGTCGTAGATGATGAAAAGTTGATCGTAAAAGGGATCCGTTTCAGTCTGGAACAGGACGGTATGGAAGTGGACTGCGCATATGACGGAGAGGAGGCGCTCGCCTGTGCGAGAGAGAATAACTATGATATGATCCTTTTGGATATTATGCTTCCGAAACTGGATGGTTTCGAAGTTTGTCAGCAGATCCGCGAGTTTTCAGATGTTCCGGTCGTCATGCTCACGGCAAAAGGAGACGATATGGACAAAATACTGGGGCTTGAGTACGGAGCAGACGACTACATCACAAAACCATTTAATATTCTGGAAGTAAAAGCCAGGATCAAAGCGATCATGCGCCGGACCGGGAAAAAAGACAGGGAAGCAGAAAATTCGAAAGTTATCAAAAAGGGAGATCTGAAACTGGACTGCGAAAGCAGGAGAGTCTTCTCGAAGGACCGGGAAATCAATCTCACGGCAAAAGAATTCGATCTTCTGGAACTTCTTGCACACAACCCGAACAAAGTGTATTCGAGGGAAGACCTTTTAAATCTTGTATGGGGATATGAGTACCCGGGAGATGCGCGCACGGTAGACGTACATATCCGAAGACTGCGTGAGAAGATCGAGGCAAATCCAAGCGATCCGAAATATGTTTATACGAAGTGGGGAGTTGGTTATTATTTTAGGGGGTAAGATCAAGATAAGACACCATCTGTTCAAAAGCCTCAGGCTGCTTTTGATGGTGATGATTATCATTTCAGGCATGATTCCATGTCTGATCATCAGGGGAGTGGTTTTGAAATCCAATGAAGGCCACATCGTATCGTTCAAGATGGCGGAGATTCAGAATCAATGCACAATACTAGGCAATCAGGCTTCTTCTTCCGGTCTTATGTCCGGGGGTGTGTCTGAGACATTTGACGCGGAGCTTACACAGTTTTCCAATATCTATAATGGGCGTGTTCTGGTTATCGACCGTTCTTATAAGATCGTGGATGACACATACGGGACCGACATCGGGAAAACAGTCATATCAGGAGATGTAGTGCGCTGTTTTGAAGGCGAAAGTATCAGCAGATACGATGACAAAAATAGCTACATAGAGATCACAACTCCTATTCAGGAGACCACCAGCGGAAAGACTGTCGGAGTTCTGCTTGCCAGTATTTCTACCGACAACATACTTTCTATCCAGGATAATCTGGAGCAGACGATCGATATCGTCGTGATCACGGCGCTTGTGGTGCTTGCTGTTTTGTCATTTTTTGCAAGTATGTATATCATGCGTCCGATGAACAGGATGACGAAGGCGGTGCAGAGTATGACGGAAAGCTACGATGAGGATTATCTGCACGAAGAGACGTTTGCCGAGACGAAACGTTTCTCTGAAGCGTTTAACAAGATGATCGAGAGATTTAAAGTCCTGGATGAATCGAGACAGGAGTTTGTTTCCAATGTCTCCCATGAACTGAAGACTCCCATCACTTCAATGAAAGTATTGGCGGATTCGCTGCTGGCGCAAGAGGAGGTGCCGGCGGAACTGTACCGGGAGTTTATGGCGGACATGTCGGAGGAAATCGAGCGGGAAAACAAGATCATCAACGATTTGCTCTCTCTTGTCAAGATGGATAAGACGACGACGGACATGAATATTGAAAATCTCAATATCAATGAAGTCGTGGAGCGTATCTTAAAACGACTTCGTCCTATCGCGGAAAAGCAGAACATAGAAGTGCTTTTTGAATCTTTCCGCCCGGTGGAGGCAGAGATCGATGAGACGAAGTTTTCCCTGTGCGTCAGCAATCTTGTGGAGAACGCCATCAAGTATAACCATGAAAACGGATGGGTACATGTATCGCTCAACGCGGATCATAAGTTTTTTTATCTGAAGGTAACGGATTCTGGAATCGGGATTCCGAAAGAGGCACAGGAACACATTTTTGAACGCTTTTATCGGGTAGACAAATCTCACTCAAGGGAAATCGGCGGAACAGGTCTTGGACTTGCAATCGCGAGAAACTCAGTGATCATGCATCGTGGAGCCATCAAAGTATACAGTGAAGAGGGAGAGGGGACGACTTTTACTGTGCGGATGCCTCTGAAGTATGTAGCCAGTGCGAAGTAACAGGAGGAGGATATGAAGAGAGTTTTAGCAGTTATGCTTACCGTTTTGCTGGCAGCAGGCCTCCTGTTCGGATGTGGAAGAGGAGACAGAGTAAAGAAAAACGGTTTTGGGCTTTATTATCTGAATCGAGATAAGACAGAACTTGTAAAAGTTCCGTACGAAATCCAGTCGGAGGAAATGGAAGAGCAGATTTCGGAAGTCCTTGGCAAGTTGGTTTCCCCGGATGCAGACGCGGAAGACTACTATACGCCGTTTAAAAAAGGAGTTAAGATCGAGCAGGCAGTAATAGACGGAAAGCAGGTTCAGGTCCATTTCAATAAGAAATATAGCTCGCTGAAAAGTTCGGATGAGGTGCTTTTGAGAGCATCTGTCGTAAAGACGCTTGTTCAGATCAGCGGAGTTTCGTATGTGTCTTTCTTTGTGGGAGACGAGCCGCTTATGGGAGCGGACAATAATCCGATAGGGCTTATGAGGGGCGAAGATTTTGTCCAGAATATCGGGTCTTCTCTCCACTCATACGAGACGGTAACGCTGACGCTCTATTTTGCCAACAAAAATGGGGACAAGCTTGTGGAAGAGACGGTAAGCAACGTCCGATATAATACGAATATCTCGATGGATCGGCTGATCCTCGAACAACTTTTAAAAGGGCCTGCGTCCTCGGACGCATACCCGACCGTACCTCAGAATGTCAAAATACTCAGCGTCTCGACGAAAGATCAGGTCTGCTATGTGAATTTTGACAAGGAACTCTTAAATGTCAAGACAAACGTAAAGCCGGAAGTGCTGATCTATTCCATCGTGAATTCCATAACGGCAGGGGGAAGCACAAGTCAGGTGCAGATCTCCATTAACGGGGAGAGTAATATCAATTTCGGAGAGAGCGTGAAACTTGACAAGCCGCTGTCCAGAAATCTGGATATTGTGGAAGGAGAAGAAAAAGAGTGAGAAAAAGACCGCTCATGACAGCGTGCATTCTTTTTCTGATGATAAGGTATATGATCTTTCTGGCGGGAGAAGAAGGAAATCTCCCGCCAGAAGTGTATTCCATGGAAGGAAAGAGCGTGTGCGTAACCGGAGTCATAGAGGATAAAACCAGACGGGAGAAAGGCCCCACATGGTATATCCGCTCGGGGAAAAGCAGGTATGTCTTATATGACTCAAAAGAAAGAGATCTGAAGATTGGAAATTCTATCCAGGTAACAGGTATCTTTTATCTATTTGACAAAGCGTCAAATCCAGGGGAATTTGATTCCCGTTCTTATTATCAGAGACAACAAATCTACGGAAGCATCATTCCGAAAACAATCAAATTGAAAGACGACAACATCATATACTGGAAAGAATGGCTCTTCCGGCTTCGGGAAAGTTGGAAAGAAGAACTTATACGCAGGCTGGGTCAGGACAAGGGCGCGGTTTTGTCAGGCATTTTGCTGGGAGATAAAAGCAGCATGGAGCCGGAGACGAAAGAGCTGTATCAGAAAAACGGGATCGCACATCTTCTGGCGGTTTCGGGGCTCCACGTCTCTTTTGTGGGCGTATTTGTATACAAGCGTGCGAGAAAGGCGGGGATACCTTTTGCTGCAGCGGCGGCAGCCGGTATGTCAGTGCTCCTCCCGTATGCGGTCATGACTGGATTTTCTGTGTCTGCCAGGAGAGCTGTCCTCATGTTTGCATGCCGCATGGGGGCGCAAGTGTCCGGAAGAGTCTACGATATGCCGACAAGCCTTGCACTTTCAGCCGCCGTGATATTGGGACTGGAACCTTTGTATCTCAAGGATGCAGGATTCCTGTTGTCTTTTGGGGCGATCCTTGCTCTGTGGGGCGGGGGAGACATAACGCGAAGACAAAGAGAGAGGGCGGAGGAAAGGAGGGAAAAGAAGACGATATCGGAGCCTCTGAAAATGAAAAAGAAGCCGGGATTTTTGGCAAAAATCCGTGAGGCTGCGTGGTCTGGATTTTGCGTGCAAGCTCTGACATTTCCGGTACTTTTATCTTCCTACTACGAATTCCCGCTTTATTCCATCCTTATAAATATGTGGGTTATTCCGATGATGTCTGTTGTCATGGGAGCAGGACTTTTCGGGAGCATTCTCTGTGTCGTTTGTCCGTTTCTGGCAGATGTCCCGCTTGCTGCGGCAAAGGCGGTGCTGTCCTTCTATGAATGGAACTGTCAGATTATGCTGAAATTTCCGTTTGCAAGGGTAATTACAGGATGTCCTGCCTTGTGGCAGTCGGCACTGTATCTTCTGGTCATAATTCTTATCTTTTTCGGTGTAGCCAGATGGAAAAAGAAAATTCTTGTATCGATATTTCTGTTTGCCGGGATCATACTTCTTGGAAATTGGAAGACATTCGATTGCCGGATGGAAGTGACTGTGGTAGATGTAGGCCAGGGAGACGGGATCTTTATCAAAAGTCCGGGCAATAGGAACATCCTGATCGACGGGGGAAGCACAACCGAGGAAGAACTTGCAAAATATACGCTGGAACCCTTCCTTGAAAGCAGAGGAGTCGGAGAACTGGACTACGTCTTTGTATCCCATGGGGATGAAGACCATATAAGCGGGATACGGGATATGCTAAAACGCCAGGAAGTAGGGGTAAAGATCCACTGTCTGGTCCTGCCCGAAAAGCGGCTCTGGGATGAAGTGTTGCTAGAACTTGCCCGGGAAGCGGTCAGACAGAAAGTGGAGATAAAAGAAATCCGGGAAGGAGAGACTGTCTGGGACAAAAAGGGGATGGAGATCCGATGCGTCGGTCCGTCCTCATCCTACGACGGAGAAAAAGGAAATGCCGCATCCATGCTTCTCAAATTGACTTACGGGAACTTTTCCATGCTTTTTACCGGGGATATGGAAGGAGACGGGGAAGAGAGCTTTCTCGCAGATATGAAACGTCGGCAGACGTATTCCATCCTGAAAGTGGCCCACCATGGATCGAAGGGAGGAACGACGGATGAATTCCTGAAAAAGAATCATGCGGGATTGGCAGTGATCTCAGCCGGGCAGGGCAACCGGTATGGGCACCCGTCCAAGGAGACGGTAAAGCGGCTTGAAGAACAAAATATCCCATATCTTTGTACGAAAGAATGTGGAGCCATTACCGTCCGGACAGATGGGGAGACGATGACTGTAGAAAAATATTTGGGGGATCAGTAAAACATAAAACTACCTTCAGCGCTGGGTTTTCATCGCATTCAAAATAAGGGAAAAAGTCAGCTTGGCCATATGATGAGGACTTGCTTCATGCCCTCCGGACAGCCATGTCTTGATAAGTCCCACGCATCCGGACAGACAGAATGAGTAGGCGTATTTCAAATTTCCCATTTTATCAGGGAAGGTATCGCGAAGGACTTTCAGACTGTGCTCAGAAAGGAGCTCTTCGATTCTGTGGAGAAAGGAGATATCGCCGTTTTCTCCAAGAAGGGCTGAGCAGATCTCTTTGTTTGCTGCCAGTATAGAAAAGATATCCTCAATAAACGAAAAACTATTTTCCCCAAAAGGGCTGACAGGATGAGCGTGTATCGCTTCATCGATCTTTTGTACCAGTTCATCTTCAATCTGCTCCATCATGTCGTAGATGTCCCGGTAATGCAGGTAAAACGTGGAGCGGTTGATGTCTACCCTGTCCGTGAGCTCTTTTACCGTGATATCATTGATTCCTTTTTCTTCCAGAAGCTCCGCCAGACCTTTTCTTAGGCAGTCCTTCGTCTTTTTTACTCTTCGGTCAGTTGATGCCATAGTGTTGCCTCCTTATTATCATAAATACCATTATAAATCTAAAAAAATTATAAACAACAGACATGATATCCTGCAGATGTCGATTAATCATCAGGAAGTCCATGATCTGCTGGTTGTCTTTTCTTTTTTGTTTCAGTATAATTCATGCTGCGAAGAAAATCAACACAATGTCTATTAATAAACATATGTCTATTAATAGACATATGCATTGAAACAAAAGAAGGGAGATATTGGATATGATAAGACAGGAGTGGAAGAAACTTATACACAGCAAAATATTGATGCTGGTAGTTATTGCAGTCATTGCGATTCCATCTGTTTATACGACTTTGTTTCTTGGATCTATGTGGGATCCTTATGGGAAGGCAGATCAGCTGCCGGTGGCTGTAGTAAACAAAGACAGACCGGCTGTGTACGGGGAAGAGAAGCTGGAGATCGGAAAGAAATTGACTGAAGAACTGAAAAAAGACCGTTCTCTTGATTTCCGGTTTACCGATGAAAAGGCCGCACAAAAGTGGCTGGCGAATGGAGACTGCTACATGGTCATGACGATCCCGGAAGATTTCTCTGCCAATGCAGCCACACTTACACAGGAAACACCGAAAAAGATGGAGATTTTCTGCGAGACAAATCCGGGGACAAATTATATCGCTTCTAAGATGAGCGGGACGGCGATGAAAGAAATTAAAAGTTCTGTCCGAAAGGAAGTGACAAAGGTTTATGCCCAGGTGCTTTTTGACAGTATGCAGAAAGCAGAGAAAGGAATGAAACAGGCTTCAGAGGGGGCTGATAGCCTGGAAAAGGGGGCAGAAAAAGTTGCAGATGGAAATAATGTGCTCACACAGAATCTGGACAGACTTTGTGACAGTACACTGATGTTTCAGGAAGGAAGCGAAACTCTGGCGGAAGGTATCCGGCAATATACCGGTGGACTTAAGGAAGCAGAAAAAGGGGCGGTACAGCTGGAAGAAAATCTGGTACGTCTGTCCGGTGCGTACGGAGATCTTTCCCGTGGAGTGTCTGATTTACAAAACGGAACAGGAAAGCTAAAATCTGGTCTTCAGAGTGTGGTAGGAGAAGAATACGGAAATTCCACATCTCTGGCGGAAGGATCCAGGAAGATTTCGGAAGGCATGAAACAGATTTCCAAAGTTTTAAATCAGACTCCAGATACCGCGGCGATTTCTTCCCTGGCCGCAAAACTGCAAGGCATTTCGCAAGCTCTTGGGAATACCGCGGATTTTTCCAATCCGTCCGAGTTAAAGGAGAAGCTGGAAAATGCCCAGATAACGGGGGAAGTACAGACACTGGCAGAAATCGCAAAGGAGGCTGTCGATGCGGCAGAAAAGAATTACCAGGAAGGTAACAATATGGCAAAACAGATGAGGGATGCGGCGACTGCCCTCAGCAGTACAGCCAAACTGCTGGAAAATACAGCGGGAAGTCTTGAAGGAACACAACAGCTGAAAACCGCTGCAGAGATGCTCAGGCAACAGTCAGAGATTCTGGCAGAAGGAGTGCAGGATTATACGGAAGGAGTCAACGCAGCTTCAGACGGAAGCGCAATCCTTTTTAATGGGATGAATACCTTCCAGGATTCGGCAGAACAGATCGGGCAGGGAATCGAGGCTATAAAACAAGGATCCGGCGCTCTTACAAAAGGAACTCAAAAATTGGCAGAAGCCGCTTTGACTATGACACCTGGGGCTGAACGTCTGGCAGATGGAGCAGGACAGATCGCAGACGGAGCGAACGCTCTTTTTGAAGGAAGCAGCAGTTTGGGAGAAGGGATGGGTACCATCCGGGAAGGAGCTGACATACTGGCGAAAAACCTGAAAGAGGGAACGCAGAAATTAGGAAGTATAAATACAGGAAGTGCTGTTGTCGATATGTTTGCAGCTCCCGTGGACACAAAGGAAACAGAGATGACAGTCATGCCGAACAATGGTCATGCCATGGCACCTTACATGATGTCGGTAGGGTTATGGGTAGGGTGCATCGCGTTCAGCCTCATGTATCCTCTGAACAGTTTCAGCGGGAAACTGCGCTCTGGGAGAGAATGGTGGTTTAGTAAGGCATCGGTACTTTATTTTGTGGCAGTCGCTCAGGCTATCGTTATGGTTCAGGCACTGTACTTGTTTGACGGTTTCCGTCCTGTCAGGTGGGGACAGACGGTGCTGACGGCCTGTGTGGCATCGCTTGCATTTATGTCTGTCATGTATTTCTTTACCAGTTTTCTGGGAAAAGTGGGAAGTTTTCTGATGCTGATCTTTATGGTTGTGCAGCTTTCCGGGTCCGCAGGGACATATCCGGTGGAAGTATCTGGAGATTTTGTACCGCTGCTTCATCATTTTGTACCGTTTACTTACACAGTAAAGGCATTTCGAAGCACGATAAGCGGAGGAGAAAGTGTGACAGGATGTCTGATTTTTCTGGCCATCCTGTTCATGGCCTTCTCGCTCCTGGCTGCGGTGCAGTTTCGGATCCGTGCGGCAAAGCTCAAAAAGAATAAGCCGCTTTTGTCTGACTGGCTGGAAGAACACGGTCTAGCGTAGGGGAGAAGGAAAGCAAAAATTTCGGAATAAGTGTTTACGGAAAAAGCGGATCTATGCTAGAATAGCGGTATGAAAAGTTTGAATGAAGATTTGAAGACAGGACAATTAAAACAGGTGTATTTATTGTATGGCGAAGAGAGCTATCTAAAGAAACAGTATAAAGATAGGCTCTCTGAAGCTATGCTTCCGGGCGGGGATACGATGAATTACCGATATTATGAAGGGAAAGAGGCGGACGTAAAGGAGATCATCGATCTGGCGGAGACGATGCCTTTTTTTGCGCCGCGAAGACTCATTGTCATGGAAGATACCGGCTTTTTCAAATCGGCATCTCAGGCCCTTGCCGATTATATCAAAACGATGCCGGAGACGACGTATTTTGTTTTTGTGGAGAGTGAAGTGGACAAGAGAGGAAAGCTTTACAAAGCCGTCAAAGACAAAGGAAGAACGGTAGAGCTTGGCCGACAGGATGCCAATACGCTGCTTAGATGGGTTCTTGGAATGATCAAAAAAGAAGGAAAACAGATCAGCCAGTCTTCTGCCACATATTTTCTTGCCAAGGTGGGGGACGATATGGAGAATATCCACGGGGAACTGGAAAAACTTTTTTGTTATACCCTGGAAAAGCCGGAGATTACCATGGAAGATATCGAGGCAGTCTGCACAACTCACATCGACAATCAGATTTTTGACATGGTCAACGCTGTGGCTGAAAAAAAGCAGAGGAGGGCTCTTAGTTATTATTATGATCTTCTGGCTTTGAAAGAGCCGCCTATGCGGATTTTATATCTCATGGCCAGGCAGTTTAGGATTCTCATGGAGACATGCGATCTCCTGAAAAGAGGATATGGGAAAAAAGAAATCGCCCAGAAAGTGAAAGTACCGCCTTTTGCTGTGGGAAAATATCTGGCGCAGGGGCAGCGTTTTACAGAAAAAGAGCTTCGCCGGATACTTGAGGATTGCGCCGGGACGGAGACGGATGTAAAGACAGGAAAGCTGTCCGATACCATGGCGGTAGAACTGCTTATCATACAATACACAAGCTGACTTTGCATACAAAGACAGAAAACGGAAAATGGAGGAAGAAATATTGTCAGGAATAGATCAGAAACACATCAGGAATTTTTGTATTATTGCGCATATTGACCACGGAAAATCGACGCTTGCAGACCGTATCATCGAGAAGACCGGACTTCTCACGAGCCGGGAGATGCAGTCCCAGGTGCTCGACAACATGGATCTGGAGCGGGAAAGAGGGATTACGATCAAATCCCAGGCAGTCCGGATCGTATATAAGGCAAAAGACGGGGAAGAGTATATTTTCAATCTCATCGATACACCAGGGCATGTGGATTTTAACTATGAAGTATCCAGAAGTCTTGCAGCCTGCGACGGTGCTATACTTGTAGTGGATGCCGCTCAGGGTGTGGAGGCCCAGACACTGGCCAACGTCTACCTTGCACTGGATCATGATCTGGATGTGTTCCCGGTCATCAATAAGATCGATCTGCCAAGTGCAGATCCGGAACGGGTAATCGAAGAGATCGAGGACGTGATCGGTATCGAAGCTCAGGATGCACCGCGGATTTCTGCGAAGACTGGATTGAATATTGAGGAAGTACTGGAAGAGATCGTCCACAAGATCCCGGCGCCGACAGGTGATCCGGAAGCTCCGCTCCAGGCACTGATCTTCGACTCGGTATACGACTCTTACAAAGGAGTTATCGTATTTTGCCGGATCAAAGAAGGAACAGTGCGAAAAGGAACACCGATCAAGATGATGGCCACCGGAGCGAAGATGGAAGTTGTGGAAGTAGGATATTTCGGGGCAGGACAGTTCATACCGTGCGAGGAATTAAGCGCCGGGATGGTAGGATATCTTACAGCCAGCATTAAAAACGTGAAAGAGGCACGGGTGGGAGATACTGTGACAAACGCGGAGAACCCGTGTAAAGCGCCTTTGCCTGGATACAAGAAGGTAAACCCGATGGTGTACTGCGGAATGTACCCTGCAGACGGGGCAAAGTATCCGGATCTTCGTGATGCGCTTGAAAAGCTGCAGTTAAATGATGCAGCCCTTCAGTTTGAGCCGGAGACATCCATCGCTCTGGGATTTGGATTCCGCTGCGGCTTCCTGGGACTTCTTCATCTGGAGATCATCCAGGAGAGACTTGAGCGGGAATATAACCTGGATCTTGTCACGACGGCGCCGAGCGTTATCTACAAAGTGCATAAGACGAACGGAGAAGTCATCGATCTGACCAACCCTTCCAATCTGCCGGAACCGACTGAGATCGAATATATGGAAGAACCGATGGTAAAGGCGGAAATCATGGTTACCTCCGAGTATATCGGCGCCATCATGGATCTTTGTCAGGAGCGGCGTGGAGAGTATCAGGGTATGGAGTATATCGAGGCCACAAGAGCAGTGCTCCACTATTACCTGCCGCTCAATGAAATTATTTACGATTTCTTCGACGCACTGAAATCAAGATCCAGAGGATATGCATCCTTTGACTATGAGATGCTCGGATACAAAGAGTCATCCCTCGTGAAGCTGGATATTCTTGTCAATAAAGAAGAAGTAGATGCCCTCTCCTTCATCGTGTTTGAGGGAAGTGCGTACGAGCGCGGACGGAAGATGTGTGAAAAGCTCAAAGAAGAGATACCAAGACAGCTTTTTGAAATCCCGATCCAGGCGGCAGTAGGCGGAAAGATCATCGCCAGAGAGACGGTAAGAGCCATGAGAAAAGACGTCCTTGCCAAGTGCTACGGCGGAGATATCACAAGAAAGAAAAAACTTCTGGAAAAACAGAAGGAAGGAAAGAAGAGAATGCGCCAGGTAGGAAATGTGGAGATTCCTCAGAAGGCGTTTATGAGTGTGTTGAAACTTGATGACAGATAAGATGAAAAAACTGGAGATTTATATCCATATTCCATTTTGTGTAAAGAAATGTGCATACTGCGATTTCCTTTCCGGCCCGGCCGGGGAGGAAGAGAGAAGACGGTATGTGCAGGCGCTTAAAAAAGAGATCAAAAGCTGCCGTGAGGATGCAAAAGGGTATCTCGTCCAGAGTGTGTTTTTCGGAGGGGGCACCCCATCAATACTGGAACCGGAAGAGATCAGTGAGATTCTCGATACAGTGAAGGCAGTCTTTCAACTGGAAAAGAAGGCCGAGATCACAATGGAGCAAAATCCGGGAACGGCAGAGGCCGGCAAGATGAGAGGGTACCTGGATGCAGGAGTGAACCGCCTGAGCATCGGCCTTCAGTCGGCCGATGACAAGGAGCTTGCTATCCTTGGGAGAATCCACACGTACCGGGACTTCGTGGAGACATATCAGGCGGCAAGAAATGCAGGGTTTGACAATATCAATGTGGATCTGATGTCTGCTGTCCCGGGGCAGACGATGGAGAGCTATCGGGAGACGCTGAAAAAAGTCACGGCCCTCAAACCGGAGCACATATCAGCCTACAGCCTGATTATAGAAGAAGGGACGCTGTTTTGGAATTGGTACGGAGAGGGACGAGATAGTGGCGGACATCCGCCTGTTCCCGACGAGGATACCGACCGGGCAATGTACGAAGAGACAAAGCGTTTTCTGAAAGAATATGGCTATGAGCGGTACGAAATTTCCAATTATGCAAAGGAAGGATTTGCTTGCAGACATAATATCGGATACTGGAACCGCACGCCGTATCTGGGATTTGGTGTGGGAGCGGCTTCTTTCTTTGAAGGGGCACGCTTTTCCAATCTAAGAGACAGGGAAGCGTATACCAAACTCTGGCTTCAGGATAACCGGACATCGGAAGAAAAGAAACGTATCCAGAGGGAGGACTGGCACAAAGTCAGCAAAAAAGAGGCGGAAGAGGAATTCTTTTTTCTGGGACTTCGCATGATGGAAGGAGTACGGGAAGACGTATTTGAGAAAACATTTGGAATCACGCCCCGAAAGATCTATGGGGAGCAGATCAAAACGCTCCAGCAGCAAAAGCTTTTACAATGCTCGGATGGGCGGATCTTTCTCACAGAAAGGGGCATCGACGTGAGCAACTATGTCATGGCGCAGTTCCTTCAGGAGGAGTAGGGAGGAGGTAGAGAATTGTTTTCTCTTATTTTGGCGATTCTATGCAGCGCAGGAGTATCTGTTTTCATGCGGGCCAGTAAAGATCACTGTAAAAGCCGGTATGGATTACTTTTGATAAATTATACGGCATGTATCATCTCAGGACTGACGACTTCCCCGGATATGGCAAACAATATGAGTGACGTTGGCATGATGTACGTAATGGGATTCGGCATTTTGACAGGAATTCTTTATGTTGCAGCGTTTCTTCTTTTACAGTGGAATATAGAGAAAAACGGAGTTATCTTGTCTTCCACGTTTATGAAACTTGGGGTCATTGTCCCGACGGCTATTGGAGTACTGTGGTTTGGAGAGCAGCCAGGTGTCACACAGTATATCGGGATCTTTCTCTCTGTGGCGGTAATCCTGTTTCTCAACCTGGAGAAAATACCACAGACAAAAGAGAAAAGACGCAGACGCGTTGGCGGAGAGTCTGTGGGAGGACTTTTGCTCCTGTTGCTTGGAGGCGGGGTTGGCGATTCCATGGCCAAATTTTACGATACATACGGAAAAGCGGAGCTCAGCGATTTATATTTGGTTCTGTCTTTTTTAATATCCGGCCTTGTGTGCGGAGTGCTTGTGATTCAAAAAAAAGAGAAAATCGGAAAGTCAGATGTGATTTACGGGTGTCTTATCGGGATCCCAAACTATTTTTCAGCCCGTTTTTTGTTGGACGCTTTGGCAGATATTCCTGCATTTATAGCCTATCCAATGTACAGTATTGCAGCTATGGTCATCATCGGAGTGGTGGGTGTGTTTGTATTTGACGAGCGGCTTACAAAACGACAGTGGGCAGTATATGCCGTCGTGTTGGTCTCGGTGGGACTTCTCAATATATAAGAGGTTGTCTTTGACAGACACCAGAGAAAAGAAAAAAGGAGGAAAAGAAGAAATGAAAGTATTGCTTGTAAACGGAAGTCCTCACACGAAGGGAAATACCTACATTGCTCTGCAGGAGATGGAAAAGATATTTGCTCAAGAAGGAATCGAGACAGAAATCATCCAGGTGGGAAATCAGGCCATCCGCGGATGTATCGGATGTGCTTCCTGCCGAAAAAATGGAAAATGTGTGTTTGACGATCTTGTCAACGAGACAGCAGCGAAATTTGAGAAATGTGACGGGCTTGTAGTAGGAAGTCCGGTATACTACGCTTCAGCCAATGCGACGCTGATCGCTTTTCTGGATCGACTTTTCTACAGCACACCGTTTGACAAGACGATGAAAGTTGGCGCGGCTGTGGCGACAGCCAGAAGAGGCGGACTTTCCTCCACTTTTGACGAGCTGAACAAATATTTTACTATCAGCGGCATGCCTGTGGCATCCGGACAGTACTGGAACAGCATCCACGGAAGCGCCCAGGGGGAAGCGCTTCAGGATGAAGAGGGTCTGCAGATCATGCGGACACTGGCGCGGAATATGGCATTTCTAATGAAGAGCATCGCCCTCGGAAAAGAGGCATACGGGCTTCCGGAAAAAGAATCCCCGTCCAGGACAAATTTTATCAGGTAAAGAGATTTTTTGACAGAAAATATTACGTAAAAGGTATGGAACAGACAATGACAAAAGAAGAAAACAATCAAAAAGAACTGGTAAAAGAATTTTTGGGCGGAGAGAATGAAGAAGAGACGGTGGAACGTCTCATGAGTTTTAACACCCTTATGATGAGGTACCGATCCGCCATCCGGGAAGTCACGACAAAACTTCAGGTGCTGGATGATGAGCTTTCCTTATACGGAGACAGAAATCCCATCGAAAGTATTCAAAGCCGGATCAAGAAACCGGTAAGCATCGCAGAGAAACTCGGAAGAATGGGTCTCCCCGTCACGGTGGAAGCCATTGAGAAAAATTTAAATGATGTGGCCGGTATTCGTGTGATCTGTCCGTTCATTGATGATATCTACAAAGTGGCGAACATGCTGACATGCCAGGACGACATCACGGTAGTTGCAGTCAAAGATTATATCAAAAACCCGAAGCCAAACGGCTACAGAAGCTATCACATGATAGTGGAGATCCCTGTATTTTTCTCAGACTGTAAAAAGCCTATGCGGGTGGAAGTGCAGATCCGTACGGTTGCAATGGATTTCTGGGCAAGCCTGGAGCACCAGATCAAATACAAAAAAAACGTGCCTGAGCATGACACACTGATCCAGGAGTTAAAAGAGTGCGCGGAGACGATCGCTGCGACGGATGAAAAGATGCAGAACCTCAGAAGAAGAATTGAATAACGTCATAAGACAGAGAAAAGAATCCTGTGCCCGGGATTCTTTTTTTTGCGCGTGGAAGACATAAAAATTTTCAGAATCAGTGTTGACAAAAGTGGGTAGGAGTGTTACATTAATAACCGTAGATGTTAGCACTCGAAATACATGAGTGCTAATAACATCGAAGGAGGCAGACGAGATGGAAGCGATCCAGGAACTGAGTGAGAGAAAACTGAAGATTTTAAAAGCGGTCATTCAGAACTACCTGGAGACGGGGGATCCCGTAGGTTCCAGGACGATTTCCAAATATACGGATTTGAATCTGAGTTCTGCAACGATACGGAACGAGATGGCAGATCTGGAAGAGCTTGGATACATCGTTCAGCCTCACACCTCGGCGGGGCGGATCCCGTCAGATAAGGGTTACCGGCTTTATGTGGATATGCTGATGCTGGAAAAGGAGCAGGAAGTAACCGAGATCAAGGAACAGATGCTGAAGAAGGCTGATAAGATGGATCAGCTGTTGAAGCAGGCGGCAAAAGTGCTGGCAAACAGCACCAATTATGCGACGATGGTCTCAGCGCCGGTCAGCACGAGAAACAAGCTGAAGTTTATCCAGCTTTCCCAGGTGGATGAAGAGCAGCTCATCGCAGTCATCGTGCTGGAAGGAAACATTGTGAAAAACCAGATCCTGGAAGTGGATCAGATGCTGAACAATGAGACTCTTTTAAAGCTCAACATGCTTTTGAACACCACGCTCAATGGGATGTCCATCGATCAGATCACTCTGGGGCTGATTGCAAAGCTCAAAGAACAGGCAGGCATACACAGCGGAGTCATCAGCGATGTTCTGGATGCGGTTGCAAATGTCATCCAGCTTGACCAGGATATGGAGATCTACACCAGCGGCGCGACGAATATTTTCCGATACCCGGAACTTTCCGACAAGCAGAGTGCGCAGGAGATCATCAGTGCCTTTGAGGAAAAACAGCAGCTTTCCGAACTGGTCACGCAGACGCTTTCCAGTGAGAACAAAGGGATACAGGTATATATCGGAAACGAGACCCCGGTACAGAACATGAAAGACTGCAGTGTCGTGACAGCCACCTATGAATTAGGGGAAGGCATGCAGGGGACGATCGGTATCATCGGTCCGAAACGGATGGATTACGAGCATGTCATGGATACCCTCAAAACATTGCAGAATGAGCTGGATACGATATTTCATAGAAAAGAATAGAAAGAACAGAAAGGTGGTATCCTGGTGGACGAACATAAAAATCAAGAAGAAATGGTAAAAGAAGCAGTAGAGGAAGCGAAGAAGCAGGCGGAAGAAACAAACGCCGAAGCAGCCGACGAGGATGTGACGAAAGAAAATCCGGAAATGGACAGCGAGGCGGAGACAGAGCAGGAAGCCGAAGAAAAGAAAGAGAAAAAAAGCTTCTTTAAAAAGAAAAATAAAAAAGATCCGAAAGATGAAAAAATCGAAGATCTGACAGACAAACTCACAAGGCAGATGGCAGAATTTGACAACTACCGGAAGCGCACGGAGAAAGAAAAATCCGCCATGTACGAGATCGGGGCGAAGGATATTATCGAAAAGATCCTTCCGGTCATCGATAACTTCGAACGCGGATTCCAGAGCGTAGATGAAGAAAAACGCAAAGATCCGTTTGTGGACGGCATGGATAAAGTATACAAACAGTTGATGAAGACACTGGAAGATGCCGGTGTGAAACAAATCGAAGCGTTAGGACAGGAGTTTAATCCGGATTTCCATAATGCGGTAATGCATGTGGAAGACGAAGAAGCCGGAGAAAACATCGTGGTAGAGGAATTCCAGAAAGGATACATGTACCGCGAATCTGTTGTAAGACACAGTATGGTAAAAGTAGCAAACTAACAAATTTTAATAATAAATCAGGAGGAATTCATTATGGGCAAAATCATTGGTATTGACTTAGGTACAACAAACAGTTGTGTTGCTGTAATGGAAGGTGGACAGCCGACCGTTATCGCGAATACAGAAGGAGCCAGAACAACTCCATCCGTTGTTGCATTTACAAAGACAGGAGAACGTCTCGTTGGCGAACCTGCAAAACGTCAGGCAGTCACAAACGCAGATAAGACGATCTCTTCCATCAAGAGGAAGATGGGTACAAACGAAAAAGAAAACATCGATGGAAAGATGTACTCTCCGCAGGAAATTTCCGCGATGATCCTTCAGAAACTGAAAGCAGACGCAGAAGGATACCTTGGAGAAAAAGTAACGGAAGCTGTCATCACAGTTCCGGCATATTTCAACGATGCTCAGCGTCAGGCAACAAAAGACGCAGGTAAGATCGCAGGTCTTGATGTAAAACGTATCATCAACGAACCGACAGCAGCAGCCCTTGCGTACGGACTTGACAACGAAAAAGAACAGAAGATCATGGTATATGACCTTGGAGGCGGTACATTCGACGTTTCCATCATCGATATCGGAGATGGTGTCATTGAAGTACTTTCCACAGCCGGAGATAACAAACTCGGCGGAGACGACTTTGACCAGAAGATCACAGATTACATGCTGGCTGATTTCAAGGCAAAAGAAGGCGTAGATCTCTCCGGAGACAAGATGGCGCTCCAGAGACTGAAAGAAGCAGCAGAAAAAGCGAAGAAAGAACTTTCTTCTGCAACGACAACAAACATCAACCTTCCGTTCATCACTGCAACAGCAGAAGGACCGAAGCACTTTGATATGGATCTTACAAGAGCGAAGTTCGATGAACTTACAAGCGATCTTGTAGAAAGAACAGCAGAACCAGTACAAAGAGCACTCTCCGACGCAGGACTTCGTCCGTCAGACCTTGGCCAGGTACTTCTTGTAGGTGGTTCCACACGTATCCCGGCTGTACAGGACAAAGTAAGACAGCTCACAGGAAAAGAACCAAGCAAGTCCTTAAACCCGGATGAATGTGTTGCACTTGGAGCATCTATCCAGGGTGGTAAACTTTCCGGAGATGCAGGCGCAGGCGACATCCTTCTTCTGGACGTTACACCGCTGTCCCTTTCCATCGAGACAATGGGCGGTGTTGCTACAAGACTGATTGAAAGAAATACAACGATCCCGACAAAGAAGAGCCAGATCTTCTCAACAGCGGCAGATAACCAGACAGCAGTTGATATCAACGTTGTACAGGGCGAAAGACAGTTTGCAAGAGACAACAAGTCTCTCGGCCAGTTCAGACTGGACGGAATCCCGCCGGCACCACGCGGAATCCCGCAGATCGAAGTTACATTCGATATCGATGCAAACGGTATCGTAAATGTATCCGCAAAAGATCTTGGAACAGGAAAAGAACAGCACATTACAATCACAGCAGGCTCCAATATGTCTGATGCAGATATCGAAAAAGCTGTCAAAGAGGCAGCTGAATTCGAAGCAGCAGACAAGAAACGCAAAGAAGCGGTAGATACAAAGAACGAAGCAGATGCGATCGTATTCCAGACAGAAAAAGCTCTGAAAGATGTAGGAGATAAGATCGATGCATCCGGAAAATCTGCAGTGGAAGCAGATGTCCAGGCACTGAAAGATGTTCTTGCAAAATATCCAAATGCAGAAGACATCACAGAAGCTCAGATCGCAGAGATCAAAGCTGCAAAAGAAAAAGTTATGGAAAGTTCTCAGCAGCTCTTTGCAAAGATGTATGAGCAGGTAAATCAGCAGAATCAGGCAGGACCTCAGGCAGGACCGCAGGGAACAGATCAGGCAGGTCCGACACCGGAAGGATACGATGACGTAGTAGACGGAGATTATAAAGAAGTATAATCAGACGAAATAAAACATTGCGCTGGGTGCGGGATGAGGAAGGATAGAACCTTCCTTTTCCGCACGCTGCGCATTATTTGCGCAACAGCAGAAAGGGAAGGTAACGGTTATGGCAGAGGCAAAAAGAGACTACTATGAAGTGCTGGGTGTTTCCAGAGATGCCGATGATGCAACACTGAAAAAAGCATACCGTCAGCTTGCGAAAAAATATCATCCGGATATGAATCCTGGGGATGCGGAAGCAGAGAAAAAATTCAAAGAAGCTTCTGAAGCGTATGCTGTATTAAGTGACCCGGAAAAACGCCGTCAATACGACCAGTTCGGTCATGCGGCTTTTGACGGCGGTGCAGGAGCTGGCGCAGGCGGATTCGGCGGATTTGATTTCAGCGGAGCAGACTTCAGCGATATATTTGGCGATATATTTGGCGATTTCTTCGGGGGCGGCAGAAGAGGCGGCCGTGCCAACAATGGCCCGATGAAAGGGATGAATATCCGCAAAGGAATCCGCATCACATTTGAAGAAGCGGTGTTTGGCTGCGAAAAAGAGATTGATATCGTGCTGAAAGATCCATGTCCAAAGTGTAATGGTACAGGCGCGAAACCGGGGACGAGCCCGGAGACCTGTTCACGCTGCGGCGGTAAAGGGCAGGTAGTGTATACATCACAGTCATTCTTTGGTACAGTGCAGAATGTCCAGACTTGTCCGGACTGTCATGGTACAGGAAAGGTTATCAAGGAAAAATGTCCGGACTGCGGCGGCACCGGATATGTGTCTAACAAGAAGACGATCCAGGTAACGATCCCGGCAGGTATTGACAACGGACAGAGTGTGCGCATTCGCGACAAAGGCGAACCGGGAACAAACGGAGGGCCAAGAGGAGATCTTCTTGTGGAAGTAACTGTCTCCAGACATCCGATTTTCCAGAGACAGGATATGAATATCTTTTCCACTGCTCCGATCTCTTTTGCACAGGCAGCCCTTGGCGGGGATGTGCGTATCAAGACGGTGGACGGAGATGTCATCTACACGGTCAAGCCAGGAACAAAGACAGACACAAAAGTGCGCCTGAGAGGAAAAGGGGTACCGTCTGTGAGAAATCCGAAAGTACGAGGAGACCAGTATGTGACACTTGTCATCCAGACGCCGGAGAAGCTCAGTGCAGAGGCGAAAGAAGCGTTGAAGAAATTCGACATGCTGGCAGGAAACTCACTGAATCAGCCTGAGACGGAAAAAGAAAAGCCGAAGAAAAAAGGCTTTATGAATAAGCTGAAAGAAACCTTCGAAGAATTTGAAGAGAAGGATTGATAGAAAATAAAAAAGAAGAACACGGTATATTCATGACAGGTGGATATGCCGTGTTTTTCTTTTTGTAAAAAAGGATTGACATAGATGGTGTGATAGCGTATAGTATAAGTACAACATATGAATGATTGCTCATATGTTCTCGTGTAAAACAAAAATTTGGAGGTATGGGATGATGAAGAAAAAATTTAAGATGCAGGATTTGGACTGTGCACATTGTGCAGCGAAGATGGAGGATGGAATCAAAAAAATCGATGGAGTAAAAGACGCCACCATCAGTTTTATGGCACAGAAACTTACGATAGAGGCAGATGATGACCGATTCGAAGAGATCATGGCTAAGGTCGCAAAAGTATGCAGTAAGATTGAACCAGACTGTAAGATCGTGATGTAGTTCCTTTTTCGGATAAGTTGTAGATACAGGGGGAAAAAACGATGACAAAAAAGCAAAAACAGATGCTCCTGAGAATAGGAGTGGCATTCCTGCTCTTTTTTGCTCTGAAAGTGTTTAAAGAGGCGGAGATCATCGAGGGTATGGAAGAGTTCCCGAAGGGATTTGTCATCTATCTGATACCATATTTTGTGATTGGATGGGATATCCTATATAAAGCGGCGAGGAACATCTGTCGTGGCCAGGTCTTTGATGAAAACTTTCTGATGTGCATTGCGACATTCGGCGCGTTTGGAGTGGGCGAATATGAAGAAGCAGTAGCAGTCATGCTGTTCTACCAGGTGGGAGAATGGTTCCAGAGCTATGCGGTCAACCGTTCCAGAGCTTCCATCACGGAACTGATGGACATCTGCCCGGAATACGCCAATGTGGAGATAGAAGGAGAACTGCGTCAGGTAGATCCAGACGATGTGGAGATCGGCACAGTCATTACAGTAAAGCCGGGAGAGAGGATTCCGCTTGACGGAATTGTGGTGCAAGGGACTACGATGATCGACACATCAGCCCTCACGGGAGAATCGGTGCCTCGGAAGGCGGAAACAGGAACAGAAGTCATCAGCGGATGTATAAACGGAAATGGTACCATACGCGTACAGGTTACGAAAGAGTTTGAAGATTCCACAGTGTCAAAAATACTGGAGATGGTGGAAAATGCCAGCAGCAAAAAGGCAAAAGTGGAAAACTTCATCACAAGGTTTGCAAAATATTATACGCCGATTGTTGTCTGTGCAGCGGTACTTTTGGCAGTCATTCCGCCTATCGTATCCGGCGACAGCTGGGGAGAGTGGATACAGAGAGCATGCATCTTCCTCGTTATCTCCTGTCCGTGTGCCCTTGTCATCTCCGTACCGCTTAGTTTCTTTGGAGGAATCGGGGCGGCATCCAAAATCGGTGTGCTGGTAAAAGGAAGCAACTACCTGGAAGCACTGGCCGATATGGAAACGATCGTATTCGATAAGACTGGTACGCTGACAAAGGGCGAATTCAAAGTGACGAAGATTTTTCCGGAGGAGAAGCAGGATGAACTTCTGAAACTTGCATATCTGGCAGAAAAATATTCTGATCATCCGATCGCTCAGTCTATTCGGGATGCATATCTTGAGAGGACAGGGGAAAAGGCGGAGGAAAAAGTGGAAGATGCAAAAGAAATTTCCGGGTTTGGGATCCAGGCAGTCTACCGGGGAAAAGAGCTGCTTGCCGGAAATGAGAAATTGATGAAAAAGTTTGGAATCGTCTGCGAACAATACGAGGGGGCAGGAACTGTTGTCCAGATTGCCTGGGACGGAGCATTTCTGGGGACGATCGTGATCTCAGATACGATCAAAGAAGGATCTAAAGAGGCAATCCGCCGTCTGAAACAGTCAGGGGTAAAGAAGACGGTTATGCTGACTGGAGACAAGAAGACAGCCGGGGAAACAGTAGCCAGAGAACTTGGGATCGATACTGTCTATACGGAACTCTTGCCGGGAGATAAAGTAGAGAAAGTAGAATCTCTTTTGGAAGAGCTGAAACGGGGAACTTCCAAAGAAGAAAAACGTGCCAAACTTGCATTTGTGGGAGACGGCATCAACGATGCACCTGTCCTTGGACGTGCAGATGTGGGAATCGCTATGGGAAGCATGGGCTCTGATGCAGCCATCGAGGCGGCGGACGTTGTCCTGATGGATGACCATACCGAAAAGATTGCACAGGTAGTAGGAATCGCAAGAAAGACGCTTCGGATTGTGAAACAGAACATCATCTTTGCTCTGGCGGTAAAGGGACTTGTCCTCCTCCTTGGAGCATTCGGGGCAGCCAATATGTGGGAGGCAGTGTTCGCGGATGTGGGGGTGGCGGTCATCGCCATCTTAAATGCCATGCGTGCATTGAAGATTGAAAAAGAATAGTAAATCAATAGAAAACAGGATGTTGTAATCGGGAAACCACTTTACAACATCCTGTTGACGTACTATCATAATAGCAGACAAAAAGGAGATGAGGAAATACATGCTGAAAGTAGAACATCTTTCCTATGAAGTAGAAGAAGAAGGAAAGAGACAGGAAATATTAACGGATATCAGTTTTGAAGTAAAAGACGGGGAGATGCTCGTCGTAACAGGGCCAAACGGAGGTGGAAAATCTACCATCGCAAAGCTCATGATGGGATTATATGAAGCAAACCAGGGAAAGATTTATCTGGATGGACAGGATATCAGCAGCCTGAGCATTCATGAGAGGGCGAAGGCCGGCATCGGATTCGCTTTCCAACAGCCACCGAGATTCAAAGGAATGACAGTCAGAAGACTTTTAAGTCTGGCGGCCGGGACAGAGCTTCCAAAGCACATCTGCTGCGGCCTTTTAAGCCGGGTGGGACTGTGCGCTGAAGAGTATCTGGACAGGGAAGTGGATGGGACACTTTCCGGAGGAGAGATGAAACGGATCGAGATCGCCACAGTACTTGTGAAGAAACACAAACTTTGCATTTTCGATGAGCCGGAGGCTGGAATCGACCTCTGGAGTTTCGCCATGCTGGTGGATGAGTTCGAAAAAATTCATAAAAATAAGAAAGAAAGCCTCCTTCTGATCTCCCACCAGGAGCGGATCATACGGATGGCGGACCGGATCATGATCATCGACAACGGAAAGATCAAGAAAATCGGGCCGACAGAAGAGCTGCTTCCAGAACTTACGGAAGAAGCAATGAGCCGCCCGTACTGTATGACGGAATAAGACACAGAAGGAAGAAGGTGTATTCATATGATACTTGATAAAATCACAGAAAAAGTGCTGCGCATGATCGACGGGGAAGGTTTTCGCCAGGAAGGAGCATTTAATCTCAGACAAAACGGGATCTCAGTCTGTCATGGCGACAGCCAGCATGTAAAGATCCGGAAAAAAGAGGACAGGCAAGGCATTGACATTTATATCGATAAAGATACAAAAGGAGAATCTGTACACATCCCTGTCGTCGTGTCGGCATCCGGAATGACAGATGTCGTGTACAATGATTTTTATGTGGAAGACGGAGCGGATGTGACCATCGTGGCCGGATGCGGCATCCACAATTCCGGGTGCAACGAAGCAAGACATGACGGCATCCACACCTTCCATATCGGGAAAAACGCAGTCGTGCGTTACGAAGAAAAGCATTACGGCGAAGGGGAAGGAACCGGGGCGAAAGTGCTCAATCCAGTGACAGACATCCACATCGGAGAAGGATCCACCTTTATCATGGATACGGTGCAGATCAAAGGGGTTGACTCCACTGTCCGGGAGACAAACATCTCCATGGAAGCAGAAAGCAAACTCCACGTGACAGAGAAACTCATGACACACGACCAGCAAGAAGCAGTATCCAATATGACAGTCACAATGGACGGAGACGGAACCTCCGCACAGATCATCTCCAGATCCGTCGGAAAAGGGACATCCAGACAGACATTCCACCCGATAGCTGTCGGAAAAGCTGCCTGCCATGCACATATCCAGTGCGACTCCATCATCATGGATCAGGCGCAGGTACGCTCCATACCAGAAATCGATGCCCGGAACGTAGACGCACAGATCATACACGAAGCAGCCATCGGCCGCATCAACAACGAACAGCTCCTGAAACTCCAGACATTCGGAATGAATGAAGAAGAAGCAGAAGCTGTTATCATCGAAAACTTCCTGAATTAAACAAATTTGATAAAGGGGGACGGGTTCCGGCTAACCGGAACCCGTCCCCTAATCTTTCACGAAGGACTTTCGTATGTGGGGAGGTCATCCGGTCGAGATAAAACAGAGCATTTTTGTTTGAACTCCGACTCCGTATATGGTATCCTAGTATCATATCAAGATTAAGATTGCAGAAGGGAGGCGTCTCAGTGAAAATACAGAAATCTGCGGAGGACTATCTTGAAACAATCCTGATGCTGGGGAAGAAAAAAGGGAATGTCCGTTCCATTGATATCGCCACTGCTCTTTCTTTTTCAAAGCCAAGTGTCAGTGTTGCCATGAAGAACCTGCGTGAAAACGGTTACATTTTGATGGACAGGGACGGTTTTATCGCACTGACAGAAAAGGGGCATGAGATCGCTGAAAAAATATATGAGAGACATACCTTGCTTTCCAGTTTTCTGATGTATCTTGGAGTGCCAAAAGAGATTGCGGCAGAGGATGCATGCAGACTGGAACATGTGATCAGTGAAGAAAGCTTCGAGGCGTTAAAAAAACATGTATATACCCACAAAGAAGTGATGGAATTGAAAGATGAAAAAGAATGAAGTTAAGATGGAAAGGGTGGCAGCTGTGTGAAAGCTGGCATCCTTTTCTTTATATCCATATCCGCACATGACTGCGGGTGTGGGAGAAAGGAGAGAACACATGCAGAATTTTACTTATTGTGTACCGACGGAGATCCTTTTTGGAAAGGACACGGAAAAAGAGTGTGCAAAAGAGATACGAAAACACGCTGACAGCCGTGTCATGATCGTGTACGGAAAAGGCAGCGTCGTGAGAAACGGTCTGCTCCAGCGGATCAAGGACGCACTCAAAGAGGAGGAGCTTTTCTTTACAGAACTTTCCGGTGTAAGGCCGAATCCGAGGCTTGCTTTGGCGGAAGAAGGTGTGAAAAAAGGAATCGCAGAAGGAGTGGATTTCATCCTGGCAGCAGGGGGAGGAAGCGCCATTGATACGGCGAAAGCCGTAGCCCATGGGATCGCCAATCCAAATGTCATGCTCTGGGATATATGGACGAAGAAAGTACCTCTTGAGAAGAGCCTGAAAGTGGGAGTGATTCTTACTATCGCCGCTGCCGGAAGCGAGACGAGCGATTCCGCAGTCCTGACAAATGAAGCCATTGGGAAAAAGATGGGACTTGGAACGGAGCTGAATCGTCCGGCCTTTGCCATCATGAACCCGGAGCTTACCTATACATTGCCGAAATATCAGATTGGCTGCGGGATCGTGGACATCATGATGCATACGCTGGAACGCTATTTCATCCCGGATCAGTCAAACCGGATGACCGACGAGATCGCAGAGGGACTTTTAAGGACGGTCATTGAAAGTGGAAAGAAAGCGATGGAAGACAGTACGGATTACGACGCCATGAGTGAGCTGATGTGGTGCGGAAGTCTGTCTCACAGCAATCTGACCGGACTTGGAAGAGCGAAAGACTTTTCCGTCCACAAACTGGGACACGCATTGAGTGCACGGTTTGACTGTGCCCACGGGGCCAGCCTTTCAGCCGTGTGGGGATCCTGGGCCGAGTATGTGTATGAGAAAGACAAGGGCCGGTTTGCGCATTACGCGAAAGCGGTCTGGGGGATCGTTGCGGAAGATGAGGACAAGGCTGCAAAAGCCGGTATCCAGGCAACTATCGATTATTTCCGCAGTATCGGAATGCCGACCTCCTTGCCGGAACTTGGGATTGGTATCCAGGAGGAGAGTGTCCTGGAAGAGCTTTCCCAGGATGCGACTATGGGGGACACGGTCCGCCTTTCCCTGATCCGCCCTCTCGATGCGGAAGATGTGTGCAGGATATTCAGAATGGCAAACCGGTAACGGAATGAGAAAGATGGCATTTTCGGCATCGTGATTTTGGAAAGAGAATTGCAAAATGACCGGGAAAAGTGTTATACTATAGCAAGATACAGCAATGCTGTAAAATGGACAGAAAAAGGAGAGATAGAAGATGAAAGTAGTATCTACAGAAAAAGCACCAAAAGCATTAGGACCGTATTCACAGGGATATGTTCACAATGGAATGTTCTACTCAGCAGGACAGATCGGTATCAACCCAGAGACAGACGCTGTGGAATCCGATACGATCGAAGGACAGACAGAACAGGTCTGCAAAAACCTGGCGGCTCTTCTGGAAGCAGCAGGAACAGATTTTGATCACGTTGTGAAGACGACATGTTTCCTGAGCGATATGGGAAATTTTGCAGCTTTCAATGAAGTATATGCGAAATATTTCACATCCAAACCGGCAAGAAGCTGTGTTGCAGTGAAGACACTGCCGAAAAATCTCCTCTGTGAAGTCGAACTGATCGCAGTGGTAGAAGAATAGAGGTCTTGACAATGACGGAAGAAATGAAACAGGAACAGGAAGGCTGCCCTTCAGAAGGCTGTGCCGGATGCTCTCACGCATCTACATGCCAGAGCGCGAAAAAAGATTTTAAGAAGCCGGCCAACCAATATTCAGCCATTAGAAAAGTGATCGGAGTCATCAGTGGGAAAGGCGGAGTCGGAAAATCCATGGTTACGGCTTCTCTGGCCCGGATGGCCATTGAAAAAGGATATACGGCGGGGATTCTGGATGCAGATATTACCGGCCCGTCAATTCCGAAAATGTACGGAATCCATGAACAGGCGCTTGGAAATGAAGAGGGAATGCTCCCGTGTGTGGCGCAGGATGGAACGAAGATCATGTCAGTCAATCTTCTCCTTGAGAAGGAGGATACCCCGGTCATATGGAGAGGGCCGATCATTGCCGGTGTAGTGACACAGTTCTGGACGGACGTTATGTGGGGAGATGTGGATTATCTCTTTGTGGACATGCCGCCGGGAACCGGAGACGTGCCGCTTACCGTCTTCCAGTCTCTTCCGGTGGACGGAGTTGTCATCGTGACATCGCCGCAGGATCTGGTAAGCATGATCGTAAAGAAAGCATATCATATGGCAAAAGACATGGATATTCCGGTACTTGGCATTGTGGAAAACTTCAGTTATCTTGAATGCCCGGACTGCGGACGAAAGATCGAAGTGTTTGGAAAGAGCCACATTGAAGAGATTGCAAAAGAGCTTTCCATCCCGGTACTCGGAAAGATGCCGATCGATCCGAAGCTTGCCGAGGCGGTAGAAAAAGAAGCGTTTTACAGCGTGAAGAACGAATATTTGAATGGTGCAGAGAAGGTTTTGGAATCATGACAAATTATGATTTGCTCAAAGAGCAGCTTCAGGCACTGACCGGTTCAGAAAGACATCCGATCCCAAATCTGGCCAACGCATCGGCGCTCATCTATCATGCCCTTCCGGATCTTAACTGGGCGGGATTTTATCTCATGGATAATGAAGAGCTTCTGCTCGGGCCATTCCAGGGAAAGACGGCGTGTATCCGCATTCCGAAAGGAAGAGGGGTGTGTGGTACTGCTGTTTTGGAAGAACGGATTTTACGAGTGGATGATGTCCACACATTTGAGGGACATATCGCCTGTGATTCGGCGTCCCGTTCCGAGATCGTACTTCCGATCTTTGACGGAGAGAGAGTCGTCGGAGTTCTGGATATCGACAGTCCGAAAAAAGGACGGTTTTCCAAAGAAGATGAGGAAGGACTCTCAGAGCTTGTAAAAGTGCTGGAAAAGAACTGTATATGGACATAAAAAGTTTGCGTGAAAGCGCAAACTTTTTTTTCTTGCAAACATCGAACATATGTGCTATTCTATAATAAAAAAGAACATATGTTCTGATTTGGGAGTGAGATAGATGCAAGGTGTCCGCATTCAGCAGGAGATGTCTCTTTTTGAAAAACTGAATATTTTGTCCGATGCCGCAAAGTATGACGTGGCCTGCACATCCAGCGGCACGGACCGCAGAGGAGACGGCAAGGGAATCGGAAACTGCAAGGCGGCGGGGATATGCCACAGTTTTTCAGCCGACGGCAGGTGTATCTCTCTTTTGAAGATCCTCTTTACCAATGAGTGTATTTTTGACTGCAAGTACTGTATCAACCGGGCGTCAAACGACGTGAAGCGGGCTTCTTTTACGCCGGATGAGGTTTGCAGACTGACTATTGAGTTTTACCGGAGAAACTATATAGAAGGGCTTTTCTTAAGTTCCGGTGTACTGAAAAGTCCCGATTACACGATGCAGTTGATTTACGAGACTTTATGGAAGCTGAGACAAGAGTATCATTTTCAGGGATATATCCATGTGAAAGCGATTCCGGGGGCTTCTCAGGAGCTCATCCAGATGACGGGCTTTCTGGCGGACAGGATGAGTGTAAATCTGGAGCTCCCAACGGCCGAGAGCCTCAGAAAACTGGCGCCTCACAAGAGCAGGAAGAACATTCTTGGGCCTATGCGGCTCGTCCAGAATAAAAGAGAGGAGAACAAGCAGGAGATCGCGGTATACAAACATGCGCCCCGGTTTGTCCCGGCAGGACAGAGCACGCAGATGATTATCGGAGCTACGCCGGAGAGTGATTACCAGATCATCCATGTGGCAGAGTCTTTGTATCAGAAATTTCAGTTAAAAAGAGTATTCTATTCGGCCTTCATCCATGTGAATGAGGATGCAAGTCTTCCGGCCAGAACCGATGAAGGCCCGCCCCTTTTGAGGGAGCACAGACTATATCAGGCGGACTGGCTGCTTCGTTACTATCATTTTTCCGCGTCGGAGCTTTTGTCGGAAAAGCAGCCGAATTTCAATGTGCTTCTGGATCCAAAGTGCGACTGGGCGATACGCCATCTGGAGTGGTTTCCGGTGGAGGTCAATCGTGCGGATTATCAGGTACTTCTTCGGGTTCCGGGAATCGGGTATACGTCAGCCAGGAGGATCGTGAAGGCCCGAAAGTTTGGAAGCCTCAACTTTGAGGATCTCAGGAAGATGGGGGTTGTCTTAAAGCGAGCACTCTATTTTATCACGTGTAAAGGGCGGATGATGTATCCGATTAAGATGGAGCAGGACTATATTCTTCGGAATATCCTGGATCCGAGGGAAAAGCTCCCAGGAGGACTCGGGGAGATGGGATACCGGCAGCTGTCCCTGTTTGACGATGTGAATTTTCGGGAGGTAAAGGCAGAGTGAGTGGAAGATGTTAAAAAGAAGATTTATCTGTACTGACACGACAATTGGAATACTGTCTGCGATTTACGATGCATGGAAGATGGACCGTACAGATACGGAGGCAGGGATTCCATTGTGGGGGACTGTTCAGCACGAGATGTTCTGCGAGTATTATGAGGTGGAGGAGAATGAGCGAAAGGCCGGGGCGGTCAGAAAGCTGATCAGAGAGAGGCTTGGAAAACAGGCTTATTCGGATATCAGCTACGCGATTCTTTCTAAAGACGAAGACAAAGGGACGGCGATCCTTCAGACGATGGTTGCGGCAAGGGAGCTTGCGGACAGTCACAGGATCATGGAACATTTGTCACATCCGGCGGTACGCAGAGTCTTTGAGATGAGTCGGAATGTGGGGAGGGAAGCACACTACTGGGAGGAGTTCCTTCGTTTCCGGGAGATGAAACCGAAGATTCTGTATGCGGAGATAACCCCTCAGAATCAGGTGCTTCCAGCTATTGCAGATCATTTTGCGGACAGATTTCCGCTGGAGGATTTTGTGATCTATGACAAAAATCATGCGTCGTATATGATCCATCCTAGACAGAAAAAATGGATGTTTATGACGGATCACGAACAAAAGTGGGAGGCGGCAAAGGAGCTTTCTGAAGAGGAAGAGGCGTGGTGTACTCTGTGGAAAGGATTTCGGAAGAGCATTTCTATAAAGGACAGGGAGAACAAAAAACTACAGACACAGAATATGCCTCTTCGCTACAGGGGAGATATGCCGGAGTACGGGAAGTCTTGAAACTGGCTGTTTTTGAACGAATTTGACAAAAAGAAGGCCAAACGGATGGAAAATCTTGGTGGATTAGAAGGTTGATTTTACGATTTCCTGATGGCATAATACATGTAACACAGGAAAGGAGTGAAAGAAAGCATGGAACATAAACGTGAGATACGCCTGACTGCAAGTGATGTGAAAGAGTTCGTTACATCTGCTGAAAAATGCGATTTTGATATCGATGTATTTTATAATCGTTTTATTGTGGATGCAAAATCGATCCTCGGTGTGTTAAGCCTGGATCTGACGAAAACTCTGACTGTGCAGTATGCAGGGATCAATCCGAATTTTGAGGCAACTTTGAATAAATTCTGTGTTGCATAGCAGCAAGTGAAACAGGAGAAGCTTTTGCAAAGTCACTGTTATAGTGGCAAGCAAAGGCTTCTTTTGTTATAATAAAAAAAGTGACTGAAAATATGCAGAGAGAATGAGATATCATGGATAAAGATGAAAAAAGACAAGAACGCGACTTTGTGAGGATCTCTGTGAGGAACCTCGTGGAATTTATTCTGAGAGAAGGAGATCTGGACAACCGTATGGGAGGGAAGACGGACAAGGATGCGATGCTCCTTGGAGCTAGGATCCACAGAAAGATCCAGCGGCAGATGGGATCTTCCTACCATGCAGAAGTACCGCTCAGGATCACAGTGCCATGCGGGAAGCTGGATATCGTTGTGGAGGGGCGTGCAGACGGGATCATGGATGAGGACGGAAAGATCGTCATCGATGAGATAAAAGGAATATTAAAGGAGCTTGAAAGTCTGGAAGATCCGGTCCCGATCCATCTTGCACAGGCGAAATGCTATGCGTACATTTATGGAAACGAAAAGCAGGCCAGAGAAGTAGATGTGCAGATGACCTACTGCCAGATGGAGACAGAAGAGATAAAAAGATACAGACAGACCTTTTCCTTGGAGGATTTGGAAGCGTGGTTTTTGGATCTTGTGCATCAGTACGAAAAGTGGGCGGTATTCCAGATAGAGTGGAGAAAGAAGAGAAATGCTTCTATTAAAGGAGTGGAATTTCCGTTCCCATATCGGGAGGGACAGAGAGATCTGGTTGTATCGGTCTACCGGTCTATCCTTCGGAAGAAGAAACTTTTTATCCAGGCGCCAACTGGTGTCGGTAAGACAATCGCTTCTATATTTCCTTCGGTCAAGGCAGTGGGGGAAGGATTGGCGGAGAAGATTTTTTACCTGACTGCAAAGACCATTACCCGGACAGTAGCCGAAAAGGCCTTTCAGACATTGAAAGACCAGGGACTGGCATATAAAGTTATCACGTTGACGGCAAAGGAAAAGATCTGCTTTTGTGGGAAGGCAGAGTGCAATCCGGATGCATGCCCGTACGCCAAGGGACATTTCGATCGGGTCAATGATGCGGTATATGACATGCTTACACATACCGATGATATGAGCCGCTCAGCCCTAGAGGAGTATGCAAGGCGCTACGATGTGTGCCCTTTTGAGATGTCACTTGATCTGGCTACATGGGTAGATGCTGTCATCTGTGACTATAATTATGTATTTGATCCGAATGCCCACCTGAAACGTTTTTTCGGGGAAGGAGGGAAAAAAGAATACCTGTTTCTCATCGACGAAGCCCACAATCTTGTAGAGCGCGGGAGAGCTATGTACAGCGCTTTTGTCTGCAAGGAGGATTTCCTGGAAGTGCGCAGGATAGTCCAGAAGAGAGATGAGAAGTTCTGCAAAGCTCTGAGCAGCTGCAATGAAACGCTGCTGGCTTTAAAGAGAGAGTGCGACCGGTATGCAGTGTACGAAAGTGTCTCCCACATCGTAGTCCGCTTGATGAATCTGATGACGGAAGCAGAACGGTTCATGGAGGAATGTGGGGATGAAGAGGTGCTTGAGAAGGTAAGGGATCTGTATTTTTGTGTCAGGGACTTTCTCAGTATCCATGACCGGCTGGATGAGAACTATCTGATCTATACGGAGATTGCGGAGGACGGACGCTTTTATGTGAGGCTTTTCTGTGTGAATCCTGCAGTCTGCTTAAGTGAATATCTGAACTACGGTGTGAGCACAGTGTATTTTTCTGCCACGCTGCTGCCCATCGGATACTATAAGAAGCTTCTGAGCACAGAGACGGACGATTATGCGGTATATGCCCACACGCCGTTTCCAGAGGAGAACCGGAGGGTGCTGATCGGGATGGATGTGACGACGAGATATACGAGGCGAAGCAAGGAGATGTACCGGAGATTTGCCGAATATATCTGGAAAACAGTAAAAGCACGACCTGGAAATTACATTGCTTTTTTCCCGTCATACCAATTTCTGGAAGACGTGTACGAAGAGTTCCAAAACCTTGATGAGAAAGGAGAGGTATTCTGTGTTATCCAGGACTCTGGTATGAGCGAGGAGGAGAGGGAAGAGTTCCTTGCCTTTTTTGAAGAGGAGCGTACCGGAAGCCTGATCGGTTTCTGCGTGATGGGCGGCATTTTTTCAGAAGGGATTGACCTTACGGAGGAGCGGCTCATCGGTACATGGATCGTGGGGACAGGTCTTCCCCAAGTCTGCCTTGAACGGGAACTTCTGAAACAGTTTTTTGATGAAAAAGGGATGAACGGATTCGACTATGCGTACCTTTACCCGGGGATGAATAAGGTATTGCAGGCGGCGGGAAGGGTTATCCGCACGGACACGGACCGCGGGATGATCTACCTTTTGGATGACCGGTTCTGCCAAAACCACTATCGGAGTGTGTTTCCCAGGGAATGGAGATACGTCACAGCGTGTCGAGTGCGGGATGTGGAACGGGAAACGGCCGCATTTTGGCAGGATGCGTAAATGCGGCCGCTGGAAACGCCGGTGCAGGTGCACAACAACAGCACAGCGCTAAAAGTATTCAAGAAATGTTTTCACAGATTTCGGCATTGGGATCCGATCGTTATAAGCTACCAGGATCTGGCGTTCCGGGAGCTCTTCTTTCGTCTCCACAACGAAGAGTCCAGAGGAATCTTTTTCCAGACAGTAGTCCGGGATAAAGGCAATCCCAAGTCCGATTCGCGCCAGGTCGATGAGCAGGTCATTGCTGCTAAGCTCGATCTCCGGAACGAGGTCAAGCTGATATTTCTGGAACAGATTGTGCAGAAATTCGCTTGTCGTGCTTTTGCGGTCCAGCATCAGGATCGGCTGATCCAAAAGCTCCCGGAAGGAAAGTTTCTTCCCTTTCAAATGGGAGAAAGAATCATTTGCCACAAAGACATCGCGAAACGTCTTGATCCGTTTCATGGCAGAAAGATTGCTGATGTGCATGTTCGGATGGTTGATAAAGATCAGGTCCACCTGGCCATTTTCCAGAAGATCCACGCATTTGATGGATGTCTGGTTTGTCACTTTGATGTGGGCGCCCGGGAATGACTCGTGGAACTGCCTCAGATAGTTTACAAGGTAATACCGGCAGATCGTGTCGCTGGCTCCGATGCGGATCTGGCCCCCTGTGGTGGAGGATTCCAAAAGCTGGGTCTCTCCGCGTTTGATCAGATTCATGGCTGGCTCCACGTGCCGGAGCAGGATTTCTCCTTCCGGTGTGAGCTGTACTTTTTTCGTGCTGCGGATAAAAAGAACCTGATCCAGTTTCTTTTCAAGCGCCTTGATGGACTGGCTTACTGCGGACTGAGAGATGTATAGCTGTTTGGATGCTTCAGAGAAGCTCAGTGTGGTCGCCACGTGGTAAAATACTTTATATAATTCATAATTAATATCCATCATTAGCCCTCCTTATAAATCTAATTTAATTATAAGTAAGGTTGGGGAAAATTACAAGAACAAATTGCGGAGAAAGGGGAAGGATAATTATGAGGAAAAAGAGATGGGCATCTGGTTTCTTCGGCGGTCTGTCTGCCCTTTCGCTGATCGTGATCCTGCTCATGACAGCATTTCAGATCGGCATGTACGGAGATTTCGGATTTTATGAGAAAGAGTATAAAAAGTATGAGATTCAGAATGATCTTCCGATGGAAATGGAGGACATCATGGATGTGACAAAACAGATGATGGCTTACCTGAAAGGGGACAAAGAGGAGCTTTCCGTCTATACAACCATCGGCGGGGAACGCCAGGATTTTTTTAATGAGCAGGATCGGTTCCACATGGGCGAAGTAAAGGAGCTTTTTCTGGGAGGATTTGCGCTGCGCAGATACGCGGTGGCAGTATTTGTGGTCTCCATCGTGGTTCTTGTTCTCATGAAAGCAGATCTAAGAAGGCTGCTTCCGAAAGCGTATGAGATCACGGTAGGTATTTTCCTTGGGCTTTCGGCTGCCTTCGGCGTCGCTATCGCCCTGAATTTTAATCGGTGCTTTGTGCTCTTTCATGAGATTTTCTTTGACAATGATCTGTGGATCTTCGACCCGGCGGAGGATTACATGATCCGGATGCTGCCGGAAGGATTTTTCTTTGACATGACACTGCGGATCGGAGGGCTCTTCATCGGCATGCTTTTCTTCTTCCTTTTGATCAGTGTCGCAGTTCAGGTGTACGACAGAAGAAAAATTAGAAAGTCTTATAAATAAATTTAATTATATTAATTATACTTATCAAGAAAAGTATGATAAACTAAAGACAGAAACGTGAATGAAAACAGTGGAAAAGAATGGAGGATATTCATGAGCGGTGTAAAACGTGTATATGCAGAAAAAAAGAAGGAATTTGCAGTACAGGCGAAAGAGCTTTGGCATGATATCAGAAGCTATCTCGGGATCCGGACCGTCACGAACGTGCGTGTGCTGATCCGTTATGATATCGAGAATCTTTCGGATGAAACTTTTGAAAAAGCGTTGGGCGGAGTGTTTGCAGAGCCGCCTGTAGACTGTTTATATAGAGAAGAGTTTCCGGTCAAAGATACAGAACGGGTATTTTCCGTGGAGTATCTTCCGGGACAGTTTGACCAGAGAGCGGACTCTGCAGTGCAGTGTGTGCAGTTTATCAATGCGGACGAAGAACCGGTCATCCGGACGGCGACGACATACGTCATCGAAGGAGAGGTCACAGACGAAGAGTTTGACGCCATCAAGGCACATTGTATCAACCCGGTGGATTCCAGAGAAACAGGCATGGAAAAGCCGGATACTCTCGTGACAAAATTTGACGAGCCGGAAGATGTGAAAATTTTTGATGGATTCAAAGATATGGCAGAAGATGTGCTGAAAGAATTGTACGATTCACTTGGACTTGCCATGACATTCAAAGATTTCCTGCACATCCAGAATTACTTCCGGACAGAGGAGAAAAGAGATCCGTCTATGACGGAGATCCGTGTGCTGGATACGTACTGGTCAGACCACTGCCGTCACACGACATTCTCCACAGAGCTTACAAATGTGACATTTGGAGACGGCGATTACAGAGAGCCGATGGAAGAGACATACAGGGAATATCTGAACACTCACAGCGAAATCTTTAAAGGCAGAGAGGACAAGTTTGTCTGTCTGATGGATCTGGCGCTGATGGCCATGAGAAAACTGAAAAAAGAAGGAAAGCTGGAAGATCAGGAAGAGTCCGAGGAGATCAATGCATGCAGTATCGTTGTTCCGATCAAAGTGGACGGCGTGGAGGAAGAATGGCTTGTCAATTTCAAAAATGAGACACACAACCATCCGACCGAGATCGAACCGTTCGGAGGGGCTGCAACCTGTCTTGGAGGCGCCATCCGTGACCCTCTGTCAGGACGTACTTATGTATATCAGGCGATGCGTGTGACAGGTGCTGCAGATCCGACAGTTTCTGTGAAAGATACAATGAAAGGAAAACTGCCTCAGAAGAAACTCGTGAGAGGGGCGGCTCATGGTTACAGCTCATACGGAAACCAGATCGGCCTTGCAACCGGAATGGTAAAAGAAATCTACCACCCGGATTATGTGGCAAAACGTATGGAGATCGGTGCAGTTCTTGGAGCAGCGCCGAGACGTGCGGTGATCCGTGAGACATCGGATCCGGGAGATATCATCATCCTTCTTGGCGGACGTACCGGACGTGACGGCTGCGGAGGTGCAACAGGATCTTCAAAAGTCCACACAGAAGAATCCATCGAAACATGCGGAGCGGAAGTGCAGAAAGGAAATGCGCCGACAGAGCGTAAAATCCAGAGAATGTTCCGCAGAGAGGAAGTCAGCAGACTGATCAAAAAATGTAATGACTTTGGAGCAGGCGGTGTTTCCGTTGCCATCGGAGAACTTGCAGCAGGTCTTAAGGTGGATCTGGACAAAGTGCCGAAGAAATATGCAGGTCTTGACGGGACAGAGATTGCCATTTCTGAATCTCAGGAGCGTATGGCAGTTGTCGTTGATCCGAAAGATGTAGAGGCATTTTTAAATTATGCAAAAGAAGAAAATCTGGAAGCAGTGGAAGTGGCTGTTGTGACGGAAGAACCACGTCTTGTCCTGTCATGGAGAGGAAAAGAGATCGTAAATATTTCACGTGCATTCCTGGATACAAACGGAGCACACCAGGAGACGGAAGTCTTTGTGGAGATTCCGGATAAAGCTGGCTGCATGTTCGCCTGCAGGGAAGACATCCCGGATGTGAAAGAAAAGTGGCTGAACACGCTGAAAGATCTGAATGTATGCTCACAGAAAGGACTTGTGGAAATGTTCGACGGTTCTATCGGGGCAGGATCTGTATTTATGCCGCACGGCGGAAAGTACCAGATGACAGAGACACAGACGATGGTGGCAAAACTTCCGGTGCTTACTGGAAAATGTGATACTGTATCCATGATGAGCTTTGGGTTTGATCCGTATCTGTCAAGCTGGAGCCCGTACCATGGAGCAGTGTACGCAGTGACAGAATCGATCGCAAAAATCGTAGCTTCCGGCGGAGATTACAGCAAGATCCGCTTTACTTTCCAGGAATATTTCCGCCGTATGACAGAAGATCCAAAGAGATGGAGCCAGCCGTTTGCAGCGCTTCTTGGAGCATACAAAGCACAGATGGGATACGGACTGCCTTCCATCGGAGGAAAAGACAGTATGTCCGGTACATTCCAGGATATCGATGTGCCGCCGACTCTTGTATCCTTTGCAGTCGATATCGCGCAGATCGGAGATATCATCACTCCGGAACTGAAAAAAGCAGGCAATAAGCTTGTGTGGATGCGGATCGAAAAAGACGGATATGATCTTCCGGTATACGAAAAAGTCATGGAACAGTACGGAAAATTCCGCGAAGACATCCAGGAGGGAAGGATTGTATCCGCATATGCCCTTGACCGTCATGGCGTCGCTGCGGCAGTCAGCAAGATGGCATTTGGAAATGGCATGGGTCTGAAGATCGAGCACAATGTAGATCCGAGAGACTTCTTTGCACCGGCGTTCGGAGATCTTGTTGCGGAAGTACCGGCGGACAAGGTGGGAAGCCTGGCTATCAGTTACACGGTCATTGGAGAAGTGACAGAAGACGGAAGATTCTCCTACGGAAATACAGAAATTACCCTTGCCGAGGCTGAGGAAGCATGGAAGGGAACACTGGAAAAAGTGTTCGCTACCGTATCCGGCGAAAACGAAGACAAAGCTCCGGTTTCATCCGAATGCTTTGACACAAAAGATATCTATATCTGTGAACATAAGATCGCACAGCCGACCGTATTCATCCCGGTATTTCCTGGTACAAACTGTGAATACGACAGCACGAAAGCGTTTGAGCGCGCGGGGGCAAAAGTTGTGACAAAAGTATTCCGCAATCTTGATGCTTCTGATATCCGTGATTCTGTGGCAGAGTTTGAAAAAGTTATTGGACAGTCTCAGATCATCATGTTCCCGGGAGGATTCTCCGCCGGAGACGAACCGGACGGATCTGCCAAATTCTTTGCGACTGCATTCCAGAACGCGAAGCTGAAAGAGGCAGTAGAAAAACTCTTAAATGAGAGAGACGGACTCGTGCTTGGTATCTGCAACGGATTCCAGACACTGATCAAACTGGGACTTGTGCCATACGGAAAAATTGTCGGACAGACGGAGGATTCCCCTACGCTGACATTCAACACGATCGGCCGCCATATCTCCAAGATGGTGTATACAAAAGTTGTCACAAACAAATCCCCATGGCTTCAGGGAGCAGAGCTTGGAGGAGTTTATACAAACCCGGCTTCCCATGGGGAAGGACGTTTTGTCGCCAGCGAAGAGTGGCTTGACAAATTGTTTGCAAACGGTCAGGTTGCAACACAGTACTGTGATCTCGCAGGGAATGTGACGATGGATGAAGAGTGGAATGTAAACGGATCTTACCGTTCCATCGAAGGAATCACAAGCCCGGACGGAAGGGTACTCGGAAAGATGGCCCACTCAGAACGGCGCAGCGACGGCGTAGCTATCAATATCTACGGAGAACAGGATCTGAAGATCTTTGAATCCGGTGTAAATTACTTTAAATAAAAGGCAAGAACAAAAGGGATGTGTTCCGGTCAAAGGACACATCCTTTCTCTTGCCCCAATCTGTAAACGTTGCTTGACAAGTCAAGAGGTTGCGCTTTATAATTTAGCGATAGAAAAGCCCGACAGACAACCCGTGGTATTTTTGCAGACAGGGCGGAAAGAATGGAAAGGAGCTTTTTTATGGCAGCCAGACAGATTGGAAAATATATATCGATATTGAACCGACAAGCTCAGCGCTATCTCCACGATGTGGTCAGCAAGTATGGGATTGGGTATTCAAGCTATTTTTTTGTCATGTACATCGGAGCGAATCCAAAGTGCAGTCAAAGAGAGATGTGTGAATCCATCGTGATGGACGAGGCGATGGCGACCCGGGAGATGCGCAAACTTTTGAAAAGCGGTTACATTGTGCGGCAGAGAAGAGCCGGGGATGCAAAGACGTATGAGATTTCTTTGTCCGAATCGGGAAAGGAGCTTTATGAAAAACTAAAAGAAAAGCTTCTGGAATGGTGGGGAACCCTCAGTGCGGAGAGCGGAGTGGATCCGGAGCTTCTCACAGAACAGCTCGGGGCGATGGCGAGAGTCGCCCACGAAAAGCTGATAGAACACAAGATGGAAGGAAACGGATAAAATGGAAAATATACAGACAGAAGAGCGGATACAGGAAAATCCTCTTGGGACGGAGCCCATCGGAAAGATTCTTGTGAGGTTCGCAGTGCCGAGCATCATTGCCATGATGGTCAGCGCCCTCTACAATATGGTAGATCAGTTTTTTATTGGAAGAAGTGTGGGCATGCTCGGAAATGCGGCGACCAACGTGGCCTTTCCGCTAACCATTACATGTACGGCCATTTCCCTTTTGTGCGGTGTGGGCGGAGCGGCGAATTTTAACCTGTCTCTTGGGCGAAAGGAAAAAGACGAGGCAGAATGTTTCGCCGGAGCAGCGGTCGGCATGGCGGTACTCGCAGGGATCATTCTGTGTGTTATCGTCCGCATTTTTCTGGAACCTCTTATCCGCGCATTCGGCGCCACAGACCAGATTCTTACATATTCTCTTACATATACAGGGATTACTTCTTTTGGCTTCCCTTTTTTGATACTGACAACCGCCGGGAGCAATCTGATCAGAGCTGACGGAAGTCCGAAGTTTTCGATGATGTGTACATTGATCGGCGCCATTATCAACACGATTTTGGATCCGCTTTTTATATTCGGATTTGATATGGGGATGTCCGGCGCGGCATGGGCTACTGTACTCGGGCAGGTAGTGTCCGCTTGCCTTGTCATCTGGTATCTTCTTCGTTTTAAGACTGTAAAGATCCGGCTTGGGAATATGCTTCCATCCAGAAAATACTATATGGCTATATTTTCTCTCGGCATTTCGCCGTTTTGCAATCAGCTGGCCATGATGGTCGTACAGATTGTGATGAACAATACTCTGACATATTATGGGGCAAGTTCTTCTTATGGGAGCGAGATTCCTCTCGCGTGTGCGGGGATCATTGCCAAAGTCAATATGATCTTCTTTTCGATCGTCATCGGTATTTCACAGGGGATGCAGCCTATTGTTAGTTTTAATTACGGAGCCAAAAACTATAACCGTGTCAGAGAGACGTACAAAAAAGCGCTTACATCGGCTCTGCTCATCTCTATGTGCTCCTTTTTGAGCTTTCAGATTTTTCCACGCCAGATCATCGGATTTTTTGGAAGTGGATCGGAAGAATATTTTCGTTTTGCGGAACAGTATTTTCGGATTTTTCTCTTTTTCACATTCCTGAATGGAATCCAGCCTATCACGGCTAACTTTTTTACATCTATCGGCAAGGCAGTCAAAGGGGTTTTTCTCTCACTTACGCGACAGATTATTTTTTTGCTTCCGCTGATTCTGATCCTGCCAATTTTTTTGGGGATCGACGGTGTCATGTACTCTGCACCCATCGCAGATTTTGTGGCGGCGGTGCTGGCAGTGCTGTTTGTCAAACGGGAATTTGTGCATATGAGACGAGAAGAAGCGCTCAGAAATCAGATGGAAAGTCAAAACGCCAAAATCGAAAAAACGAAATGAAAAATTCTTGACATTGGATGTAAAATGCTTTACAGTGTTAAAGAAGAAAAGCGCCTTGCGTTTTGCTTTAAACAGTTTAATGATCTCTCGGAATCCTGAGTGATCACAACCAGCAGACGCTGGCGTTGAACTTT